>JBAXXZ010000067.1:0-8524 GCA_037127575.1 Bacteroidota bacterium
GAAATGAATTGAATCAACAGGAATTGGCGAATTGCTAATGGTTGGCGTTAAAGGTATTAACCAAGCATTGGCACCAAGGTAACACTGTGGCAAAGGCACTTGTTGTTGCCATCCGTGATTAGATATGCCCACCATCATGGTATTTGTTGCCGGAATACCAAGTGATTCGACAAAATAATAATTTGAACTTAAATACGTGTTCACGTTTGGCTTAAATGGCGCAAAACTAGAATCCAAAAAAGAAGGCCTGGTTGAACTAGTCAATGACAATCCCCTTTTGTGGGTAAAAGCGGAAAGCATTACAACAATGCCACACGAAACTAAAAGGAAGAAGTATCCAAGTTGTTTTTTTCGTTGATAAACATAAAATGTTATTCCGGCCAAGAACAGATAAATTAATATGAACAATAATTCTGAATGAGAACTTTGCTGTGTTTGATTTTTTATTTCGTTTAAACTAATCTGTAGACTGTTAATTTCTTTGATTTTATTAAAACGGCTGAGAACAAATTGCTGATCAGTTTCACTGAGTTCATCAAGTTTAATTTTTAATATTTCTGTGTTTATTTTCTGAAGATAAACTTCACCGTTTTTAAATGAACAAAAAGAAGCTACAAAATGATTGGCTGTTTTTGGTATTCTCCATTCGCGCAAAACAACATTGTTGTAATGAATATCGTGTGCAGATGTAGGTTTAGTTATTAAAAGAAATGCGAAAAGTAAAAAGATATACCTCATAGTATAATTGCTTATTGTTTTAAAAGTACCATTTTGCCCGATTGTTTAATCATTGCTTGGCCTTTATTTTCAATACTTTCTCCGATTATTTTATAAAAATAAACGCCATTGGGTGAAGCCATGCCAAGTGAATTTTTTCCATCCCAAATCACTTGATAATTGCCTTGACTCACTATATTCGGATCAAGCAGTGTTCTTATTGCTAAGCCTTGCTCATTGTAAATAATAATTGAAATTTTTTCGTCAAAACGCATTGAAAATTTAATTTTGGTTTCAGTTTGAAAAGGATTGGGATAAACGACTTCATCGGCATAATTGCTATTCCATAAAGTTGGTATGGCTGCAAATAAAGTATCATAACAATTTTTGTTGGCTATGTAATAGGTTGCAACAATGTCGCCATTATGATGTGTGGCATTTTCTTGTGAAGGAAGATAAGCTTTTACGTACTCGACTTTTGTTCCCGATGGGCTCACGCTCACACGCAGGTGACCGGTATTTGACAGGATTAATCCTTGTAAATATCCATAAGCTGCGGCTTGTGTAGGATAATTAAAATTAGGCAAACTTGGTTGAGGAGTTTCTTGATAAATCAAACATTCTAATTGTTGCTTTCCAAAAAAATGATCGTGACCGTGAAAGAAAATATTCACACGATGTTCTTCAAGCAAATCTTTTATTGGTTTGTACCAACCAGGCCGATTTGTTTGCCAACCATTGCTTCCATCAAGGTTGTTACCGCCCCATTCAAATTTATCGGCAAATTCTACTCCACCTCTCCCTTGCGAATCGCCTCCAACAATTTGATGTGCGAATACAAATTTAAATTTAGAAGTACTATTTTCAAGCGTCTTCTTCAACCAGTCGTATTGCACTTTGCCTAATGACCAATACCAACCGTGGGTAGCATCGGGTTTAGGATTTGTATACCAATATGGATCCAATACAATGAATTGAGCATCACCCCAAGTCCAGGCATAATAACTGCCGCGTTTACCGATAAAATTATAATTTACAGTATCGCCTGTATAAAAAGCATCGGGATAGGGATTTGGAAAATATTTTTTTCTCTCCTGTGCATCCCATACAGCCATATTATTTGCAGTATTATTCAAATACCAACCGGCTTCCGCTTCATGGTTTCCTAATGCGATAAACAATGGCATTGAGTGACAAACAAATTCATACCTCGATCTTAATAATTTACAGCGATAGGTAATTGTATCGTGAGGCACAACGCTATTGGTATTGACTAATTTATCTGTCATTAAAAAATCACCAAGATCAATCATAAAATCAGGATGATCGGCCAATTGGTTTTGCAAACAGCGTCGATACAAGGCTGTGTCACTTGAAGCATCCATGTGTGGATCGGCTTGCACAACAAAAACAAAGGAATCGCCAATTGCTCTTTGCGTTCGAAAACTAAACTCAGGTCTTGTTGTTAAAGTGTTTGTGCCGGGATGACGATAATTAACACGATAATAATATTTGGTGTTCGCGGCAAGTGCGGTTAAAACAACTTCTGTTGTTACACTTCCTGTGAAAAGTTGCCAAGGTGTTTGGTAGTTATAAATACCTGATACAGTTCCATATTGCACCCTTACATTTACCGAATCATCAAACAACATTTGAATGGTTATACTGTTGTTGGTTGGGCGACCAAGCAGTTCTTTTCGAACCAGATTTTGCGCATGATAACAAGAAACAAAAACAAAATAGTTAAGAATAATCCAAACTGTTCTTCTAAACATAAAAGTATTTTAATGATTGACGATTATTTTCTTCACTGTCGATTGCGGACCATTTTGTATGCAAACAAAATAAAGGCCATTCTGCAAACTACTCACATCAATTTCCTTTTCAGTGCTCGAAATTAAAATTTCACCGAGCTGATTACGAATATTGCAAATGTGATTTTCAAGCGGACTAAGAAATTGTAAAAACAATTTTTGATTAACAGGATTTGGGAATGCATTCACTAAGTCATTGAGAGAATAATCTTGAATTCCCGCGGTTCCGCAATTTCCGAGTGTGTAACTAAATCCGATTTCGCGGTTGTGGTGAATATGGTTAAGCGTATCGGCAGGCAAATAAGCTTTTACATAATCTACTTTTACACAAGCAGGTGAAACGATTACACGAATATGGCCTGTGCCATCAATGGTATCAGAAACATAGGCACTTGCATTCGCCAACATGCCGATTTTATATGTAGAATCGGCAGCCATTGGCACCTCTTGGTAAACAACATTATCCAATACTTCATGCGCAAACAAATGATCGTGGCCTTGAAAAAAGATATTTACGCCATTGTCAACAAACAATTTATGAATTGGCTTGGCCCAACCCGGACGTTTGGTTGGAAAACTATAAGTTGTCCCTGTAGCGCCGTCGTATCCTCCCCACTCATAAAGTTTGGCATTGGTCACTCCTCCTCTATCTTCACCACGAATATGATGGGCAAAGGCAAATTTATACTTAGCTGTGCTTGTTTCGAGAGTTTGCTTCAACCAATCGTATTCCATTTTTCCTAAGGTCCAATCCCAATAATGTGGCTTTGCTGAAGTATCGCAATCGTAGCGATAAACATCCATTACCACAAAAAGGGCATCGCCCCATGTCCATGCGTAATAATTTTGAGCTTGACCAACGCCGTATCCTTCATGCAGTGTATCACCCGTATAAAATGTGTTTGGAAATGGATTCGGGTAGTAGAATTTCCGCCACAATGTACCATGCACTGCCATATTATTTGGTGGATTTTGTTTTAAATAATAATCTTTTTCGCCTTCATGATTTCCCAAACAAACATAAAAGGGAATAGAATTACAAATGGCACCTAAACGTGGTCGATAAACACGATGCAGTGAATCCAATTGTGCAGATGTGATGGTATTCGGACGGTGATCATCACCAAAAATATCACCAAGTGTTAGCATAAAATCAGGATGGTCATTGGCCTGATTATTCAATGTAATCTTGTACATGCTTTCAACACCTTTTTTATCATATAAATGCTCGTCGGATTCAATGGTAAATGTGAAGGTTGAACCTGCTGATCGCTGCGTGTAAAAAGAATACTGCGTTGATGCAGAATAATTACCGGCAGCACTCGGCTTAAATTGCATACGGTAATAATACTGCGTATTTGGATTTAAATTGGTTAGATCAATTTCAGTTGTTGCATTCGCACTTGCAGTAACGATACTACTACTATTGGTGTAAATGCCCGACAAAGTACCATATTCTAAATAAAACTGAGCAGTTTGACTAAATAATACACTTGCTGTAATTGAAGTATTGGTGGGCCTACCAAGAATAATAGAGTAATTTTGAGCCTCTGCTCTAAAAGCAATTAAACCAATAAATAAAACTATTACTTTAATCCAAATGAATCGTGTATTTTTAATCATGTAGTATTTTTTTTGTTAGACGTCAAATTAGGTTAAAAGGTTTAATTTAAATTTAAATTTTATTCGCAATTTGCAATCTATACGAGGTTGTGTTTCTTTCGATTTATTGCTTCAGCAATTTTATAACCCGGGAATTGACTGTTTCATTGACATTCAAAAAGTACATTCCTGCTTTGAGCCAAGAGAAATCTTGCGTCTCAATGTGATCGCCCGACCAGATGACTTGGCCCATTGAATTGGTAATTGTATAAGTAACACAACTTTTTGCATTTAAAACATTTAATACTGAACTAAAAGGATTAGGGTATACTTGTAAAGCATTAGCATCATTTAATAAAACAGTATTCATTCCAAGCGGCAATAATTCTATTACATTTCCAGCCACCAAATTATGTCCAGCAAAACCTGCATATGTTGGTGGATATTTATACACTCGAAAAATTGAATTCATTGTTTCTTCAGGCCTAATAGGATTATGAGGAATGGCCATTCCTTGATTTAGTGGGCCTTTATCAGTAACAGGACTAATGTATTTCCAAACAATTTGGCCAGTGGCGGTAATTTCATACAATGCACCAAATGGTCCTGCACAAGCAATGGTATTGCCGTTTGGTAAACGCTGTGCACCTGAAATATCATGTGCATAAACGGTATCGGGTGAGGTAAAATTGAATGTCCAACAATTACTTGAAGGTCCAAAAGACGTTCCAGTTGTATAAGTATAATTTCCGCTTAAATCGATGGGTGGAATGATTTCATCAATTGATGAATAATTTCTATTCACGCCATTATTAAAACAAAGTAAATTACCGGCGCCAGGGCAGTTGGTTTTTATCCACTCAACATCATGTTGCTCGAAATACTTCTCATTACTTTGGGTACCAATACCATAGCATTGCGGATTTCCCCAACGGTATAATAAGTCGCCACCTTTTCCGTGTGCGCCGCCAGAATGGCCTGTGGCTTGAGCAGTAGAAGTATTATGATCAATCACCCATAGTTCACTGTTACCGCGCACACTCATTACAATTTGGTCGAGTGCGGGATTATAATCAATGGCATTCATGTGGTTCCAAAAAAGAGGTTTTACACGATGATCACCGGCACAATCAATTAGTTCGGGATGTAAGCTTGGCGTACCATAATTTAATTTGGTAGCATCATGATTTTGAATTAAATGATCCCATACGTGCCACTCCCAAACCTTTGTACCTCCAGTGGGATAGGTGGGTTGAATTTCAATAATGCAATCAGGTAAGATAAATCCTTTTTGTCTTGCGTCGGGTTGAAATGTACTGGTATCAAAACCCGCAGCCTCCACTTGTGCCATGGTTTTTTTCTCCACTACCAACATTATAATATTACCATTTGGTAATTTCTTAATATCATGATGTTGCATGTACGTGGTTGTTGAATAATCGAGCGACCAAACCAAATGGTCGTCCCAATCATATTCTTCAATTCTCCCGCCTTCACCGCCACCGGTGCCCAAGTTACCTTGTGTCATGCATGTTCGCAATAAATGACCATTATCGAGTAAGTAAACCGCCTGCCCGGGGGCATAAGTGCTTGCGGTCCAATCATGCACTTTACGACCCTGATTATCGATTAAATAAGTCATTGTATTTTGCTTTGGCGCAAACAAGGTATATCCTTTGAAAACCTTTGAGGTGTCGTTGATAAACACACCCATTGTTTGCGTTTGTGAAATAGTTTGAAGGTTTAACACCATCATACATATTAAACACATAAATGAGAAAAAATGTCGATTTTTCATATGCTCAATTATTTAATGTAAATCATTTTTTTACTTAACTCTTTATTATCTGCTTTTAAAATACAGTAATACACCCCTGTAGAAACAGGTACAGAGGCATCTGTGGTAGCATCCCATAAAATGGAGTAAGTACCTTGTGAATAACTTTTATGAACCAATGATTTTACGTGTGCGCCGGAAAGGTTAATAATTTCAATATCAATAAACTTGTTATCCGCCAATTTGAATTCAATTGTTGTATTATTTGAAAAAGGATTCGGATAATTTTGCTGTAACACCTCGCTTTGTTGGGGTATAACAGCATTGCTGCTAACACTTGTCACATCACCCTCAGTATAATAATTTGGTGGATCGCCGGTCAAGGTATTTCCGCCTGTTAAACTTTGACCAATTAAGGCAGGATGTGTAGAAGAATAGCGATAGGCCCTAAAAACACCATTATAAGTTGGATAATTATCAAGTTTTATTCTCTTAACACCGTCGCGTGTCATGGGATTTATATACTCCCACACAATGGATGTATCACCAGGTGCTACCTCAAAAAAGTGTCCGTCATTCATGGAGCAAATAAATGTATTGCCATTGGGTAATCTTTGAGCGCTAGATCCAATGGTGCTATAAAAGGATGTATTGTTTTTACTGGAATATTTCCAAACGATTTGTTTTGAAACATTTTTCTTTTCTTTCATTAGATTAAGATTCGGTGAATTCTCAATAATGTAACCCGCATCAGGTGGGTTCACATAGTTGCTTGTTGCATTACCTGAAATATTTATACGGGGATTGATTTCAACAATATAAGATTGTGGTGTAAGTTCGAAGAGATTCTCTGCATTATTAAAAATTAAAAAATTTCCGGCTCCATTTAATCCACTCTTGATCCACTGTATATCATGGGCGCCTCCAAGTTGTTTATTGCCATTGGTTGCCTTTTCCCAATTTGTTAGTATTGAAGGTGGACTCCCTTGATTGTATTTTGCCGGATCACCGAAACGATAAAGAAAATTGCCGGCGTTACTTGCAGCCAATGCGATACTGGCAGTCGGATTTCCTACAGAGAATGTATTACCATGATCAATGACATAAAATTCTCCATGCACAGAATTAATCACAATTTGATCAAGTGACTGATTGTAATCGAGTGAATTACAATGCAGCCAATCATTTTTCACACCGTTTCCTGCAATGTTCAGATTGATTTTTCCGGGTGTATTCGCAATTACGCCATAAGTTGGTAAACCAGGATAAAGGTCTTGTACCACGTGGTCAAAAAAGCACCATTCCCAAACAATATTACCGGCCATATCAACTTCTACAATGGCATCCATTTGTGCATTCGTATAAGAACCTGAAGCATCACATCCTGCGGCAAGACATTGCGCTGAGGTAAGGTCCTTGTTGGCGATATATAAAAATGTGTAAGCATTGAGTTTGGGATTATATATTTTTGTAAAATCATGGTGGCCATGGTATGTTGATCGAGTTTCAGTGTACTGCCAAACCGTATTACCACTCCAATCTAGTTCTTTCCAAGTGTTTTGGCTGCTTGGATTACCGCCAACCGCATCGAGCAGAGTGCCGTTGTCAGTAAAACGAGGATTTGTTCCAATAGCCCAAGTGTGAACCACTTTACCTTCCATATCAATAAGGTATGATACTCCTCGCGTACCAAATAATGTATAACCGTTATAGGCCTTTGATTTATTCCAAAATCTAGTTTCGGTTTTCACCATAAAGGACTCCTGAGCACTTGATGTGCTAGCATAAATAATTGAAATTAAAAAAGGGAGAATCTTTTTCATGATTAAATAGTTTGAATATTACTGAATGACAATCATTTTATGAATAAGAATTTGTTTGTTGGATTGAACCGAATAAAAATAAATGCCACTATTACTATTTTCATTACACCAATTAAATCGGTGGGTACCCGCCTTAAGTTCTTGGTCAACCAAATTGAGAAGTAATTCCCCAAAAGCATTGTAAATATTTATTTTTACCTTTTGAACCTTGCTTAAATCAACCTGAATGGTTGTACAATTTTGAAAAGGATTGGGGTAATTGTAACATTGAAAAACATCTAAATCAGTGTTTTCTTTTACATCAGTTATCACTGAAACTTTTCTCGCTACTCTAAAACCAACATGATACCAAGGGTGGTTTGGGTCAAGCGGCCCTCTAAAATAAGATGGGTTACGGTTCGACACACGTGAATGTCCATCGTTAATGCCATTTACAATATTTCCGTTGTACCAGTTACCACCCCGCATGCCGCGATAAGCTTTACCGTCAGGCATCGTAAAACCAACCAAGGGACCTGTTGGATTGTTGTAAGGACTTGTTGCATAATAGTTATTTGTGTACCAATCGTTAATTAACTCCCAAACATTGCCTTGCATATCATATAAGCCGAAATCATTGGCACCATCTTGGGTTTGATAGCTCAATGCTGCACCCGGCCAAGCGTATGTTGATTTTAATTTCAAAGTGCCATCATAAAAACCAACAGGTGTGGTAAGCGGATACAAAGCAGTACTTGTGCTTTCATAAGGATCCCCCGAGTCAGGTAAATTTGCTTGCGCAATTACAGCCG
>JBAXXZ010000068.1:0-8482 GCA_037127575.1 Bacteroidota bacterium
TGAGCTCAATTTCCAAACCTTCATCGTAAGTAAATTCGAGGCTGTAATTGGCATTTTGCCATTGCAAGCGGGCTTCGATACCTTCTGAAATTGGTTTATAAGCCAAGCTGCCTTTGTTTTCAATAAACAACAAATTCGACGATTGAATTAACATCACCAAGCCTGAAATCACCATGGCAGCATAACCAATCTTTTTAAATGCCATTTCGCTGATATAAGGCAAAACATATTTGATGAGGAAGGACGAAAGGATGGCTGCAAGCGCCACAACAGCTCCTAATAACAGTACATCCCTTGTAATTAATCCAAGCATACTGTACATGATAAATTTAATGAGGTGCAATATAATTTCGTTGGCGGCACGCGTGGCCATAATTTGTTGATTACTTAAACCATGTCGCAAATAAAATTTATTAAAAAGCAAACCCACCGCACCGGTGAGTCCTGATAAAAAACCGGCCAAAAAACCAATACTTACAATTTTTACTTTTGAGATGCCATCAACGCTTGGCACAGTATTATCGGCTTTTTTAAATAGAAAAGGCAAATTGCTCATTAAAAAAATGCCCATCAATACTTGAAGGTAAAGGGGATTAATATACTTCAACAAAATAGCCCCTGCAATCACCGCCACAATGGCCGGCGGCATAAAATACAAAACAATTTGCCAACGAATGGATTTAAAAAAGAGAACCAATCGTGATGCAGAGCTGCTAAATGTGCCGATACTAAGTGCTGCCGGAATTTGTGTGCTGGGTAAAATAGCGCCCAAAAAAGGCATCAGAATTAGTCCTGCCCCACCACCACAAATGGCGCTAAGCATAAAAGCAATGAGACTACAAATGAAGATAATGAAGAGCGTCAAAATTTGATTATTAAAAGATTAAATGTAGCTAAATCTAAAATAACAAAGACGCCCAAATAAACACAAAAAAAACTATGGTTTATTGCTCCGGCTTATGCAAATTGCTGTTCCTGCGGCTATACGCAAAATAAACAATAATGCCCATGATGCCCCAAATAATAAAGAACTTCCAGGTAGCGGCACGCACTTGGGTCATTAAAAAGATATTAAACAAAACTCCCAATGTACCAATGAGATAAACTGCAGGTGTTCTATAAGGTCGTTCTAATTCCGGTTTTTTGTAACGTAAAATCATTACCGCTACACACACCATGGCAAAGGCCAATAGTGTACCCATGCTGCACATTTCGCTTACTTTATCAATGGGTGTTAATGCAGCCACAATCGAAATAATTAATCCCACCAAAATAGTGCTTTTGTAAGGTGTTTTAAATACCGGATGCAAAGCACCAAATAAAGCTTTAGGCAATAAACCATCTCTGGCCATGCCTAAAAAAATACGGGTTTGTCCCAGCATCATCACCAACATCACTGAAGTTAAACCTGCCGTGGCAGCAATGGTGATAATAAATACAGCCCAATTAATACCGATACCCGAAAAGGCAGAAGCCACAGGAGCGGCTTTATCCAATTGATCGTATTTAACCATGCCGGTTAAAACCAATGACACCAAAATATATAATATGGTACAAATAATTAAAGAGGCAATAATGGCAAAAGGCACATCTTTTTTAGGATTAATAGCTTCCCCCGCTTGCGTTGAAACGGCATCAAAACCAATGTAAGCAAAAAACACAATGGTGGCAGCCGTTAGTACCCCACCAAAACCAAACTTCACCGTTTCGTGGCCATTTTCACCAATGCTTCTAATTTCGGCAGGAATAAAGGGTGTCCAATTATCGGTATTGATGTAAAAAGCCCCAACCACAATTACAAAAAGCACCACCGCCACTTTTACAATCACAATAATGTTGTTGGTATTGGCAGCTTCTTTAATGCCCTTTACCAATACGGCCGTTACCAACCAAGTGATGATAAAGGCCGGTAAATTAAAAGCAAAGGAAGGTGCATCTAAACCAAGTGCAGCGCATTTTTCGGTAGCTGTTGCAAAATCGTTGCACCATTGAATGGGAAAATTAAATCCGAACAAATGCAATAATTTTACAAAGTAGCCACTCCAAGCCACAGCCACAGTGGTGGCACCCATCATGTATTCTAAAATTAAATTCCAACCAATAAACCAGGCAAACAATTCCCCTACTGTGCCGTAAGCGTATGCATAGGCTGATCCTTCAACCGGCAATACCGAAGCAAATTCGGCATAACACAAGGAGGCAAACATACAACCAATGCCGGCAATCACAAATGCCAATGCAAGGGCCGGACCGGCATAATCATGCGCGGCAATACCTGTTAAGGTAAAAATACCACCGCCAATAATGGCGCCAATACCCAAAGAGGTTAATCCCCATTTGGTTAATACCCTTTTTAAATCACTCTTTTTCATATCCGCCTCAAAGGCCGATACCGGTTTAACTCTCCAAACTGACATAGTATTTATTTAGTAACGTTTGCCAAATTATAAATTAAAGGCTGAATAAACAAACCACATGAATTTGAAATGTTGGTTTGAATAAATCCATACCAAGTCAATGAAGCAATACTTCATGTTTATTTGGGCGCATCCGCCTGCATCAAACATTCACGCTTCTTAGCAGGCGGTCGGGCCACTGCGGGCTACGGCCTCCTCGAACCGCAAAGGGCAAGCGGTCCTGCGGTGGCTAAACCCTGCGTGTCCCTTGCGCAAGCCGCCACACTTAAAATTATTCAATCACCTGAAATTTTAAATTCTTCTTAATCTGAATCTCCATAGTTTGGAAAATGTGGAATTGTTTACAAAAACAATCACTCTTCTTCAAAAAACTTCAATCCATCAAGGCGTATCCAACCACTATCAGTCTGCAAAATGGTTTGATTAAAAGGTCGATACAAAAAATACCCCTCCAATCCTTTTATTAGTTTGCCTTCTTTATCAGCCATATAACACAAGTAGGCCGGCACTTTTATTTCTTGAAATACCTCGCGGCGGGGTAAACCATAACTGTCTAAACTGCCATACACATTCGCTGCCATAAATTCAGGATTGGGTTTTTCTAAAGCAAAATAACCCAATTGGTTCTGTTCAATTTTTGAATACACTTTTGGTAAAAGTTCTTCTCCTTTTAAATTGTATAATCCCCACAGAAAATTTTTACTCAAAATCACTTGTTGATTATCGGCCGTAATGTTCATGCTAGAATGGATGGTATCAATAATCAATTTCCCGTCTTTAATCACGCCCACCCCACTTGGCGTGCTTACCCAATAAAAGCCGGCGCGCATGTAACTGATATTACCGTAAACTGTAGGCTGTACTAATTTTCCTTGTTTATCCATTAAACCGCCTTTTCCATTCATATAAACAATGGCAAGGTCTTCATCGTATGGCATGCCATATTCAATTTGCGTTGAATCTTTTTCAATGATGGTTTTTCCTTTTTCATCCATCCAATAATATTTGCCATGCTTTTTCGCGAATGCGCATTTGTTCTTTTCATCAGTGATCCAGTCAAATCCCTTGGTATATAATATTTTGCCGCTGGTGTCCATAAAATTAAATGTATTATTCACGCGTACTTTAAATACTGTACCATTGAAGGATTGTATTTGGGTGTTTTTGGTTGGCACCAAACGCCAATTGCTCGGTATCACAAAGCCATTGCTCACAATCATGTAATTGCCGTAATAATCAATGGCTCCCGGTCTTTCTTTCACTAAAAACTTTCCGTTGGTATCAATAATGGCTTGCCCCAATTTTCCGCTAACAAGCAAGTATCCATTCTCCGGTTTTCGCCATTGCGTTGAAAATCCGGGTGGTATGAGGTTCTTACCTTTGCGGTCGATTAAACAATGCACCGTATAAGTGATGACTTCTTCAGGCGTTTGTTTTCTATATTTCTGAGTTTCCCAATCGTACACCTTGGGCAACAAATCCTTTTCTTTAATTTTTGGAAGTCGCTCCCAATCTTTTACTTCATAATAAAAAGATAAATAACCCTCTTTGTAATAAAGATGATAACGCAATGGGCGCGTGGTGAAAATGCACTTGCCTTCAGGATTATAAATACGGGTTGAATCTGTCGTCATGGTATAAAATCCCTCGTCGCCCAAGAAAATCCATGCCGATTGAGGCTTCACCAACCATTTGCCGGAACCTGAAATCAGTCCATTCCCATTATTATTCACAAACAAATTCGGTCCGAGATAGGCATTGCCATACGAATCAATTTCCTTCACATTGGCAATTGCCTTGCCGTGATGACTAAAAAGTTGAATCCCATTTGTATCGTTGTCGCGAATGATGATAATACCGCCACTGCGATCAGGACAATTCGCCACAACACTTTTATGAATGATTGGGATGACTATGTCGCCTTTGGTATTAATCACGCCCCAATAATCGCCTAGTTTAACGGCCATTACATCGCAAGGTGAGTGCCATTGATCCACCTGATCGTATTTTGGTTCTATCACAATTTTGGCATTGCTATCAGCATAACCCCATAATTTGCCCTTGCGGTATGGAATTAAGCCTTGGGCCAAAATTTCTTCGCTAAATAGTAAACAAAAAAACAGCAGCAAGAAAAGGTATGGCTTTAGCATGGTGTTCGAAGTTACAAATTCAGATAGCAATCATAATTGAAAAAACATATGTTTGAAAATGTTAGGCGATTATAAAAATGAAATTGATTCTTTCACCTTTATGCAAAGGCCATTTACCGATTAATTTAAAATACAAGCCACTTATGAAAAAAAACTTGCGATTTAACCTAATTTTATTATATTTGAATGACAATAATCATCTTTTTACATCGTTAAACAAAAAAGAGAACATGGTAAATACACTTTTCAAAAATCTGTTAATTATCAGTGCCGGTGTGCTGGTAATGAGTGCCTGCAAAAAACCCGTAAACAGCGGCACCGAGAAAGATGTACCTGAAATGCCAAGCACGGCGCCCAACTATTCAAAAAGCACAAATGATGAATTGGCTTATTTGGGACGTGTATTGTTTTACGATAAAAAACTTTCTTCGAATAATGCCATTGCTTGTGCCTCTTGTCATAAACAAGCCAATGGTTTTGCTGATAACGGCGCTATGAGTGAAGGTGTAAACGGTCAGTTAACTTCACGTAATGCACCGCCGGTGTTTCCTAAAAACGGGCGATTGTTTTGGGATGGACGCGCAGGTAGCTTAAGTGACATGGTGATTATGCCTATTACAAATACTGTTGAAATGAACAGTACCAGTTTTGATGCCTTGTGCACAGAGTTAGCTGCTACATCTTATTACCCCAAATTATTTAATGCTGCCTTTAACAGTGAAAGTATAACCAAAGAAAAAATAAGAGCTGCTTTAACTGAATTTGTTAGCAATTTTGAGTTCACCGATAACCGTTTAAAAAGCAGCGCCATTCCTTTTGGAAAGGCCTTAACATCGGATGAAAAAAGCGGCAAAGATTTGTTTTTTGGCAAGGCCAAGTGTAGCGAGTGTCACCATGTTGATCAAAGTGGCTCAAGTGGTATGGGTAACGGTTATGGTATTACCGACGAGTCGCACAATATCGGCTTGGATTATCAATCAACCGACGGCGGTTGCGGAGAATTCAGTAAAAACACAGCCCAGCATGGTGAATTTATGATGCCTGTACTATTAAATATCGAACTAACTGCTCCTTATATGCACGATGGCCGTTTTGCTACTTTGGAAGAAGTGATTGAACATTATAACAGCAAAGTAGTATTAAGCTCTACTCTCGATTGGCGTTTAAAAGACTTTAGTGATTTTAAAGATTTAAATACGGCGAAGGCCAATTTGGATAAGAACAAAAACAATAAAATTGAAGAGAGCGAAGCGCCAAACAGACAAGCGCAACGTTTAAACCTTTCTGATTCAGAAAAAGCCAGTTTGGTAAAGTTCTTAAAAACTTTAACCGATAAAAACCTCTTATCTGACAATAAATTCGACAACCCATTCATCCACTAATTTTATAGTTTGGTCTAACTTATTTAATATTTTGTCGATTAATTATTAAAATTTCATTTCGTTGATTAAAATATTATTTCTAATTCTGTAGTAGAAATAATTTTAATCAATTCATGCGGCACTTTTATTTATTATTCATTCTACTTTTTTTGAATAAGCGTGTTTTTGCTCAGAAGCAAGATGAAAAATATTTGGAAGCTTTTAAAAACCAAACACTCACGTTTAAGATATTGGATTCATCAGCTTTAAAATCCAAAAAATTTAAAATACACCCTAAATTTAGCAATATTGCCACCTTTGAAGCCATTAACCAAGTAAATGTGGCTTATTGTTTAAACGATAAAAACAAATGGCAAGAGATTCAAAACGACAAAATTGAATTTGTGATTGGGCATCAATTTGAAAGATTCGACACAAGCGGTTTACCTGAATTCATCATTTTTTGGCAAGAATTTAATTATAATAAAAGCGGCGGTACATCCACCGATTGGATGTCGGTGATTCGTCTTGACAGTATTCCTACACAAATTTTTAAAATTTGTATTGGTTGTAACGAGGAGTATTTTGGCAACAAGGACAAAAACGGTGAAGGCTCTTTTTACAATTCATATATTCGACCAGTAAAACTGAGTAAAAAAGGCATCCTTTTATCGACCATCAATAAAAAACTATTCCCCTACCCCGATTGTCCTGTTACTGCCTTGCCCAAAGGCACTTATAAAATGCTGTATGATCAAATTATAAAAGTGAAATAAATATGGATCCGTATCAAATCACTTTTCAAACATGGAACACCCTGGCCGAGTGGTATGATGAAAATTTTATGCATCTCAACATTTACAATGCATCATACGATTTGTTTTGCGAACGTTTACAAAAACAATCTCCTGATGTGCTCGAATTGGCTTGCGGTCCGGGTAACATTACCCGTTACCTTTTGAACAAACGACCTGATTTTAAAATTTTAGGCAGCGATATTTCCGACAACATGCTGCAAAAGGCCCGCAAAAATTGTCCTGAAGTTGAATTCAAGAAAATGGATTTGCGAGATTTGCATCAAGTAAAAAAAACATTCGATGCCTTGGTGATTGGATTTTGTTTGCCTTATTTATCGCAAGATGATATCTTAAAACTAATTTCCGATGCTGCACAAGTGCTAAGTAGTGGTGCGCAGTTATATTTAAGTTGCATTGAAGGCAAATATGAAGCGCCAAAACTTCAAACCAATAGTAAAGGGCAACAAAGTTTAATGGTATACCACGAATTTGAATTTATTCAGAAAGCATTATTAAACAATGATTTCAAAACAATAGAAGTGTTGCGCATACCTTACTCAATTGAAGTTAAGCCTAGTGAAACACATCTCATCATTTTAGCCGAGAGATAAATCAGTTCATCCAATTAAATTTCACGAGGGGTTCAACACCTATGCCAGGTGCTTTTTGAATAAATATGGCGCCATTGGAGTAAGCTGGGCCTTTAAAAGGATCGTTTAAGTATAATTGTGGCGCGTCCAAATCCACATAATCGGCAAATGCCATTAATTGGGCCATTGCGCCTGTGGCACATGAACTTTCGGCCATGCAACCGAGAAAAATTTGTATGTGATTTAATTTGCAATACTTAATCATTTTGATGGCTTCTATTAAGCCGGTGCATTTCATTAGTTTGATGTTAATGCCTGCAAATGCACCATCCAATTCAATTAAATCCTGGTAACGTTTTACACTTTCGTCTGCAAAAATTGGTAGGGGACTTCTGGCACTTAGCCACTGCATGTCTTTTTTCTGCTCTTTGGCCAAGGGTTGTTCAATTAACAAAACACCTTGATCTTTCATCCAGTCAATTATTTTCAAAGCTTCTTCGGCATTGGTCCAACCCTGGTTAACATCAACATACAAAGGCTTTTTGGAGTGTTGTCGAATAAATTTGATTAAATCAACATCATCTTTTGTGCCAGCTTTTATTTTAAGAATCGAAAAATGTTTTGCTTCTTCTATTTTTTGAATAATTTTTTCCTTGTTGTCGATGCCGATGGTAAACGAGGTGGACATACTATCTTTAAACGGAATTTGCTGCCAATCGCTAAATGATTGTTGTGATAATTTAGCATACAAATCACAGAGTGCTATATTGATGGCGGCTTTAGCGGCATTACAAGCGGAATCAAAGGAATCAAGGGCAGATAAAATATCTTCAAACGCGTATAGACTGTTGAGTGGTTTAAGATACACTGCCGCCTTTTTAAAAAAATTCACAGTCCCTTCAAGGGTCTCACCTAAGTAGGCAGGAAGACAAGCTTCCCCATATCCAATTAAACCATTCTCTTCAATGGCAATAAAAACACTAAGGGTTTCTGAGCGCGTATGGCCAGAAACACCAAATGGATGTTTAAATTTTAATTGAAAGGGCGAATACGATAAAATCATTTTGGTGAAATTACTGTATTGCCTTACCCAAAAATCACAAAGCCAAAAACTTTACCCGCTGAGACTTGTTTAAAACCGGGCAAAAAAAAACCACACCTTAAGGC
>JBAXXZ010000069.1:0-8421 GCA_037127575.1 Bacteroidota bacterium
ATTTGGAAAGGCGCGTCACATTTAATTTGCAAGGCACAATCATTAATGCTTTTGATGAAGGTACGGCCAGTCAAAACAACAATAACAATGTTGATTGTTGGGGCGCCGACCGCAATGAAAAAACTTTTACCGATTTAATTGATTCGCCAATCTATTGGTCAAGCAAATGCACTGCAGCTCGTGCTAAAAGCGGTGAAGTAACTTTAAAAGTGGATGGCAAATATTTTGATTTAAAGGGCACTTATGGCACTGATACTGATGGAAACGCCATTACTAGTAACGATTGTGCTTACGGTTGGAAAATGTCTTGGACCTTAAGAAACAATACCAAACACCGTGTTTTTAGTTATTAAAAAAATGGCTGCAATAAAAAATAGCAATTTTAATAAAACAACAATACTGTTTGTGTTGTTATTTGTGTTATTGTTTTTTGGTGCTTGTCGTAAATCAAGCAATTACAAATGGCTCAATTACGATGAAACCTTTTGTGCCGATGCTTGGTCTGCTAGCAATAACAACGAAACCCTAAAACAAAATGTGGTTGAGTTTATGAAAACCAAGGACATTACCGTTTATGATTCAGAAATTTTTGTGGCCAAAGACGCTGAGCCTTCTACCACATGCAGTAATAAAACCGGCCGCATCATTAAATGTAAAATAAAAGAAGGCAAAGCCTTTGATATCAAAGCTTTTGGTTTTTACGAATAGTCCATCATGACTACACATTCTAACTTTTAAAAAAATCATTACCAAGTCTTAAAAAAAAAGAGGTCATTCTTTCGAAGACCTCTTTAAATTTAGTACAGAAATATCAGTGCTTAATTAAAAGCATTAAATCCTGTTACATCCATTCCTGTAATTAATAAATGGATATCGTGCGTGCCTTCATATGTAATTACACTTTCTAAATTCATCATGTGGCGCATAATTGGGTATTCGCCTGTAATACCCATGCCGCCGTGTATTTGACGGGCTTCGCGCGCAATAGTGATGGCCATGTGTACATTGTTTCGTTTGGCCATGCTAATTTGTGCCGGTGTGGCACGGTGTTCGTTTTTTAAAACACCTAAACGCCAAGTCAATAATTGAGCTTTGGTAATTTCGGTAATCATTTCGGCCAATTTTTTTTGTGTTAATTGAAAAGCACCAATTGGTTTTCCAAACTGTACACGCTCTTTACTATAACGCAAAGCACTGTCGTAACAATCCATGGCAGCACCAATAACGCCCCAAGCAATGCCAAAACGTGCGCTGTTTAAACAACCTAAGGGTCCTTTTAAACCTTTTATGTTTGGAAAAATATTTTCTTTAGGCACCAATACATTGTCGAACACCAATTCACCTGTTGCGCTGGCGCGCAAACTCCATTTACCATGTGTTTCGGGAGTGGTAAAACCTTTCATGCCTCTTTCTACAACCAAACCTCTTATGTCGCCTGCTTCATCTTTGGCCCAAACCACAGCAATATCAGCAAAAGGCGAATTACTAATCCACATTTTTGCACCATTTAATACAACGTGCTTGCCATCGCCTGCATCTTTATAATTAGTCAACATGCCGGCAGGATTTGATCCATGATCGGGTTCAGTTAATCCAAAACAGCCCATTAAATCACCGCTGGCTAATTTGGGTAAATATTTTCGTTTTTGTTCTTCGCTACCATAAGTAAAAATAGGAAACATCACCAATGAGCTTTGAACCGAGGCCGTTGAACGTAAACCGCTATCCCCACGTTCTAACTCTTGCATAATTAAACCGTATGAAATTTGGTCTAATCCCGGACCACCGTATTCAGCAGGGATATAAGGACCAAATGCACCAATTTCAGCCAAGCCTTTAATCCATTGTTTTGGAAAAGTGGTGGTTTGACAAGCCTCTTCAACAATGGGTGTCACTTCCTTTTTAACCCAAGCGCGGGCAGTTTCCCGAATTAATTTATGTTCATCACTTAACAATTCATCCATTAAGTAGTAATCGTGTGCTTGAAAATTATCGCTTGCCATTTTAGTTTTTTTTAGATGGCCTCAAATTTAGTAAATAATGACTTAAGAACATTTAATCGGCGAATGTTTCTATCAGCATGTTTTTAAGCCTCTTTATTTTAATTATATTTGTTTAGTACTGCTTTTGAAAAGAATTTATTTTATACTAATTGTTTTGTGCATCTCAGACCTTCGGGATGCGTATGGGCAGGATGTGCACTTTTCACAATTTAACGGTTCACTTTTGAATTTAAGTCCGGGTTACACCGGTTTGTTTAACGGCGATTACCGTTTTGGGGCCATCTACCGCAGTCAGTGGAACGCAGTGCCCGTTTCGTATTCATCCTTCAGCATGAATGGCGAAACCCGTTACAAGCCCGATTTGGATAAATTAGACGCATTGGGCATAGGCTTGGTGTTTAACAACGACAAGGCCGGCGCCGCCAATTATGGTAGCACGCAATTATATTTAAACACAGCCTATATTCATTATTTAAACCAGGATAGCACCATGGTGATAACGGGTGGTTTAAACCTTGGTTATTGTAATGTGGGATTTGATTTTACTAAAATGACTTTTGATAACCAATACAATGGTGATCAATTTAATGCAACCTTACCAACGGGAGAAAAATTTTACCGCAGTGCCAAAAATTACTTCGATATCAATGTTGGTTCGGTGTTTCAATATACCAAACGCAATGATTACCGCATCACTTATGCCTTAGGACTGCATCATTTGAGCCGACCGGTGATTACCTTTCAAGGCAATGATGTGAGCAAAATTGACATTAAAATGACGCATTGCTTCAGTTATACAAAACCAATAAAAGACAAGACAGATTTTATTGGTGAAGCCCTTTTTTCTTTGCAGGGTAGGTATTACGAGGTAATTCCACATTTGGCTCTAAAATATTATCTGGATAAGGGCAGCAATCAATCTTTTATGGGGGGTGTTTGCTGGCGAGCGCGTGATGCCTTTATTTTGAGAGCTGCTTACAGTTTTCAAACCTTTCAAAGCGGTATGTCGTACGATATCAATTACAGCAAATTTACTGCGGCAAGTAATTACCGCGGAGCCTTTGAAATTTTCGTGAATTACGTCATTAAGAAAAAACCTTTTATTCCGAGTAAAAAACGTTCTTGTCCAACCGCCATATAATTGCAAAACGCACGCACATATTTTTTTCTTTTTATTCTGATTTTTTTTAGTCAGATGCAGGTGAATGCCCAAAGTAAACGTGAGTTAAAACACGGGGCCGAAAAGGCCATTCAAGATAAAGATTGGAATGCGGCCGTGCAATATTATAATCGTTTATTACGTAAAGACAGTGCCAACAATGCCATCAAGTTTCGTTATGCCGAATTATCATATTTAAATTATGATTTAGATGTGGCTTTTAAAATGTTTTTAAGTGTAAGTGCAAGCGACCATGGTGAAAAATTTCCATTGAGTTTTTATTATTTGGGACAATTGTGTAAGCACAAAGAACAATACAAAGAAGCCAAAGCTTGGTTTACACGATTTAGCAAATTAAATTACAGTGGCGATAGAAGTGTTTATTACAACAACAGAGCCAATATAGAAATTGAAGCCTGTGATTGGGCAATGACAGAAGTGAAGAAGAAAAAGCCACTGCCAATTGAACACCTGAGTCAAAGCATCAACAGCAAATCGAATGAATTTGCAGCTGTAGAAAAGGATTCGGTGCTGTATTATGCTTCTGCAAAATTTCCAGATAAAAAAAGTGATGATGGCGATGAGGTGTTCTGTAAAATATACCGTGCCGAATTTAAAGGCAAGCGTTGGCAAAAAATACGGGCATTGGATACCACCATCAATAAATCTCACTTTCATCAAGCCAATACTGCTTTTAATGATAAAAACACCGTCATGATTGTTTCAAAATGTGCATTAATCAATAGCAGTGAATACCGTTGTGATTTTTACTTGAGTAAGAAGGCGAATAACAAGTGGCTAAATCCTTCGCTTCTTGATGAACGCATCAACGAACCAAACAGCACCAATACACAAGCCTCATTTGCCATTATCAACAATAAAACATTTTTGTTTTTTGCCAGCAACCGCAAAGGTGGAGAAGGTGGTATGGATATTTGGTATTCACAAATGACAGATTCAGGAACCTTCGAAAAGCCTGTAAATGCCGGCAAATCAATTAATACAGAAGATGATGAAATAACACCCTGGTTCGATAATGCCAATCAGGTTTTGTTTTTTAGCAGCACCTACTACAAAGGATTAGGCGGCTACGATATTTTTAGAAGCAGTTACAAAAATAATGTCTTTTCAGTACCTCAAAATTTGGGTTATCCAATTAACAGCAGTTACAACGATGTGTATTACAGTATGAATTCAAATGCAGCCAAAAGTTATTTGTCAAGCAACCGTGTTGGTTCTTATTTTGAAAACAAGATTAATTGCTGTAATGATATTTACCGCTTTAACATCGATACCGTAAAAGCTTTACCAAAACCACCTACAATTGTGCCGCCTACTAAAAAAGACACGGTAATTGCCATGAAGGAACAATTAAAGTTATTGGTGCCGCTCACGCTGTATTTTAATAATGACGAACCTGATCCGCGCACCAAAAACATTGTCACAAATAAAAATTACGAGAATTTGTATTTTGAGTACAGCCGTTATTCGCAAATGTATGCCAATGAATTTAGCAAAGGATTAAGTGGTGAACAAAAGGAGGCAGCCACAGATGATATTCTTAATTTTTTTAATGACAGTCTTGATATTGGCTTTGATCATTTAAAACGCTTTGCAGAGATGTTACAGAAAGTTGTACTTAACAACGAAACAGTAAAAATTACCTTTAAAGGTTATTGCAGTCCTTTGGCCAGTTCAGATTACAATATCAATTTAGCGAAACGCCGCATCAGTAGCTTGGAAAATTATTTTACAGAATATAAAAATGGTTGGTTTTTAAAATACATCAATAACCCGAATGATAAAGAAGGGAAAATAATTTTTGAAGAAGTGGATATCGGTGAGTTGTCGGTTAGCAAGGCCAGCGATGATTACAAGGATAAACGAAATTCTGTGTATAGTCCAAAAGCCGCCGGTGAGCGAAAGATTCAGATTTTGGCCATTCAATTCGGAAATTAGAATTTAGTTTTATTCGAAACGCAAACTCTCAATAGGGTCGAGTAGGGATGCGCGTTTGGCGGGGATGAAGCCTGATACAAGTCCTACAACAATACAAATACAAACACCGCTGATAATCCAAAACCAAGGAATAAAGAAACCTGTATTAAGTGCAAAACTAATTAGGTTGCCAATAAGAATGCCCAACAGAATGCCGATGAGGCCGCCGGCTACACAAATTACAACACTCTCAATTAAAAATTGGTTCTTAATGATTTGTTGCGTGGCGCCCATGGCTTTTCGCAAACCAATTTCACGGGTGCGTTCGGTTACACTAACAAGCATGATGTTCATGAGGCCGATAGCCGCACCAAGTAAGGTAATCAAGCCAATAATGGTGGCACCTGCTGTGACTTTTGATAAATTGGAAATTAGCATGGTGGCCAAGTTATCCGCTTTAATGATTTCGAAATCTTCTTGGGCAGGTATTGGTAATTTTCTAATTTTTCGAAATAAACCATTGGCCTCGTTTAAAAACACATCAAGTAACAAATTGTCTTTGCATAACACATTGATGGTAAAACTCATTTTTTTATTCCCGTAATATTGTCGCGCATTATTGATTGGGATAATGCATATTTTGTCGCCGCCAAATCCCGAGCTATTGCCTTTGCTTTTTAAAACCCCAACCACTTTGTACCTGCCTGCGCCTATTTTAATGAATTGATCAATGGCACTTACATTTTTAGGAAACAAAGCCCGTTCAACATCTTTGCCAATTAAGGTGAGATGCGCACCGCCTTCAATTTCAGTGGGTACAAAATTTCTTCCCCTTTCAATATCATAGCCTGATGTGAGTATGTAATTTTCATTGCTGCCAAATACCTGAATGTTTGGATTGGTTTTTTTTGTTTCACTTTTTAAACGGGCCGAAAAGCTTGCAAGGGTTGATACCGATGTAATCACAGGAAAATCATATTCCTTTTTAAAGCGCATGGCTTCTTGGTAGGTAATTTTTTCATAAGTCTTCGCCTTTTTGCCCTTTCGTCCTACACGAATATTCACATCAGCATTGCGAATGGTGAAGGTGTTGGCCCCCATGTTGGTGAAATTGCTGTTAATGCCGTTTTTGATGGCGTCGATGGCCGATAAGATGCCTACAAGTGCCATAATACCGATTGAAATAATCAACATGGTAATAATGGCCCTTAGCTTGTTGGCTTTAATTGATTCGAGGGCAATGGCAATATTTTCTTTCAGAAAGTTCAAGGTTCATAAAATTACCAATTACTAAGCGGCTTTTACAATTAATTGTATGAACGTTAAAAATGGCTTGGCACTGGTTAAATAGGTTTTTGAGTGATTTGAAATTTTTTGGATGTTTCGGGAAAATTCAAATGTTTAGTTGATAGTTCCTGCCATAAAAAAAAGCCGCAATTGCTTACGGCTAATTTTTTAAGAATAATGGTTTGCTTCAGGAGTAAATCTCTTTTTTCGCCGCCAGCAATGTATTCATTAACAATGAGGCAATGGTCATTGGTCCTACGCCGCCCGGTACAGGCGTAATATAACTGCACTTAGGCGCCACTTCATCAAATTTTACATCGCCTTTTAATTTAAAGCCGCTTTTTGTTTCAGGTGCCGCCACACGGGTAGTGCCAACATCAATTACTACAGCGCCTTCTTTTACCATGTCGGCTTTTAAAAATTCGGGAATGCCCAATGCACAAACAATGATGTCGGCATTTAAGGTGTGGGATTTTAAATCTTTGGTTTTACTGTGACAAAGGGTTACTGTACAATTGCCGTATTTGGTGTTTTTTGCCAATAAAATACTCATTGGTGAGCCTACAATGTGGCTGCGACCAATCACCACGCAATTTTTACCGCCGGTTTCAATGTTATATGCTTCAAGCAATTTGGTGATGCCATAAGGTGTGGCGCTAATATAACTCGGTAAATTTAATACCATGCGACCTAAATTAACAGGATGAAAGCCATCCACATCTTTTTGCGGCAAGATGGTTTCCGTTACCTTGTGTTCGTTGATGTGTTTTGGTAAAGGCAATTGTACAATAAATCCGTCAACATCCGGATCGTTGTTTAAGCCCACAACAGCTTCCAATAATTTTTCTTCTGAAGTATCAGCCGCAAAGCGCAACAAGGTAGATTTAAAGCCAACGTTTTCACAAGCTTTAATTTTCGCTGCTACGTATGTTTCGCTGCCGCCGTCGTTGCCGACCAAAATAGCTGCCAAATGCGGTTGTTTATGTCTGGTGGCTACCAAAGTTTTTACCTCGGCTGCAATTTGTTCCTGAATTTCAAGCGATATTTTTTTTCCGTCGATGAGTTGCATAGTCATATTTTTAAGCCACTAATTTCACGAATTAGCACGAATTTTTCTATTGTATTAAAATGATTTAAATCAATACAAAATAGTGAAGAAATCAATGTCTGGCAAATAAAATTAATGCATTCTTGAGAAAGCCCAACTTTCCTGCTTTCTCAAATTTCGAACTTATTTAACTTTCAAAACAATAGCACTTATTTGACTTTATCACAACTTAAACTTTCCAACTTTCCAACTTTCCAACTTTCAAAACTTTCCAACTTTCAAAACTCAATTACATCTTCGGCATCCCCTTCGGCATATTTCGCATCATTTTGGCCATGGCATTTTTATCGTTCATCATGCGCATCATTTTACGGGTTTCATCAAATTGTTTTAATAGTTTGTTCACCTCTTGAATGCCTTGTCCGCTGCCCTTTGCCAAACGTTGTCTGCGTGAACCGTTTATTAATTCGGGTTTGTTTCTTTCTTCAGGGGTCATGCTAAAAATAATGGCTTCAATACCTTTAAAGGCACTATCGTCGATTTCAGTATCTTTTAAGGCTTTGCCCATACCAGGAATCATGCCAACCAAATCTTTAATGTTACCCATTTTTTTAATTTGGTTGAGTTGATTTAAAAAGTCATTAAAATCAAATTTATTGGTGGCAATTTTTTTATTGAGTTTGCGGGCTTCTTCTTCGTTGAATTGTTCCTGTGCACGTTCAACCAAAGTAACAACGTCACCCATGCCCAAAATACGATCGGCCATACGCTCAGGATAAAACACATCCAAAGCATCCATTTTTTCGCCGGTACCAATAAATTTGATTGGCTTGTTCACCACACTCTTAATCGAAAGTGCAGCACCACCGCGTGTATCACCGTCTAATTTTGTTAAGATTACACCGTCAAAATCCAAACGGTCGTTAAAGGCTTTTGCAGTATTTACGGCATCCTGACCGGTCATGCTATCCACTACAAACAACACC
>JBAXXZ010000070.1:0-8383 GCA_037127575.1 Bacteroidota bacterium
GGCGGCCATGATCCCGAAGATTATGAACACCGTGTTGAAGAACCACCAACCGATTTAACACTGCACCCGAATTCACCGGGCTATCGATTAATTTTGAATAATATATTATTTCCTGCAGCCAAAAAGAAAAAACAAAAAACCTAATCAGTATCTTTAAGCCATCAATTTTATTTTAAAAATAATTTTATCTGCCTTGGCCGTTTTTGTCATTGCCCGCTTTTTGCCAGGCGTTAGCTTAAACGGGTATCAATCTGCTTTTATGTTGGCTGTGGTGTTGGCCTTCTTAAATGCCATTGTTAAACCTGTATTAACTTTTTTAACCATACCAATTACCATTTTTACACTCGGGTTGTTTTTGCTGGTAATTAATGCGGGAATTATTTTGATGGCTCAAAAATTAGTGGCCGGATTTAGTGTGAATAGCTTTTGGACCGCAATGCTGTTCAGTTTAATTTTATCCTTTAGCACAGGCATATTAAACGCCTTATTTGGTTTAAACGATAAGGAAAAGGATTAAGCTTACTCGAATTTGGTATATACCGAAGGAATTACAAACGTAGAAGCTGCCGGAATTTTCTTGTCAATTTTTGTAACCTCTAATTTTGAAATTAATTTGCCATCGGAAATAGATTTTTCTTCACTTAATAGTGGCATTGAACCAATCGGTATGTTTTTAATTTGATTGTAATAAACACTTTGCTTGTCCTTGCGGTTCCAAAGCTTCAGCATTTTTAAAAAGAAATCAAAATTGCCTTCAGTAATCCAATAAGTAATAATGGTGTTTTCTTCAACATTTTTTACAATGTGTTCGCTACAAGTGTAGCCGGCTATTTTTTTGGTGTTTTTACCACGCGTAACTTCAAAAGTTCCTTTGTTTACAGAAGGCACTTCGCTTTTTTGATTGCCCCATAATTTACGTTTCGGACTGATAAATTTAATGTTACCGGCCTGTAAGTTGATTAAAAAACTGCCTTCAACCCCAGTGCCTTTTTTGGCCATTTGGTCGAGTTTAACCAGGTTGTCTTTAACCCAATACATGTTTAATGATGTGTCTTTGGGCGTTATTTGCATAAATTCAATATTGCCTGCAAAGTTTTGTGCGCCAAGGCTAAGAATACCCAAACCAAAAGCCAATAGCAAAAAATATCTTTTCATGTTAAAATGTTTTAAAGGACTAATTTATGTATTTTAGTGCTGATTGATGTCGGATTTAAAAAATAATTCTACCGGTATTGGTAACACAGGTGAAAACTTGGCGAAGTCGTTTTTAAAGAAAAATGGCTATCGCATTTTGGAACAAAATTGGCGCTTTAAAAAATTTGAGATTGATTTGATTGCCCAAAGAGACGATATGGTCATTTTTGTTGAAGTGAAAACCAGGAAAAACAGTACCTTTGGAGAGCCACAAATTTTTGTGAGCAAACAAAAACAATCATTCATAATCAAAGCGGCGCATCACTACTTGGAATCAAACAACATCATATTAGAAGCCAGGTTTGACATCATTGCCGTTACGTATCAAAATCAAGTATTCAACATTCAGCATTTAGAGAGGGCATTTTACCCACTTGTTTAATTTTTACCTATGAGCAAATTTAGAAAACCTACAGGAGACCAGGACAATAAGCGTCCACGACGCAGTTTTAAACCGGGCGTTAACACAGCCAAAGGCAAAAAGTCGGAAGAAGACGAGAAGAAGGGCCGCAAAGGTTACAAGGCCAAAAGGTCATTTACCAAAAATAAAAGCTACAGAGAAATTAATACAAAAGACGGGCTCGATAAACCACAATCGCGTTTTGAACGCAACGAAAAAAGCTTGCCTTTTAAAAGGAAGTTTTCAAAACCGGGAACCGACAAAAAAGTTAATAAAGACGAGAAGCCTAAACCATTTGACAAAGAAAATAAATTCTCTGATTCAAAAGTAAAGCGCATTAAAAGAAGTGACTCAGAAGTGTCGGCGCAAACCAAAAGAACAAATTACCGTGATTTTGAAGATGGAAAAGTTTTTACACAGTATCCAAAAGAAAAATCAGCCCCGGTAAGTAAAAATAGCGGACCAAAGAAAAACGATGATGGCCTAATTCGATTAAACAAATATTTGTCGAATGCAGGGATTGCTTCGCGAAGAGACGCCGACAACTTGATTATTGGCGGAACGGTAAAAGTAAACGGCGAAGTGATAACGCAATTAGGCTATAAAATTAATCCGGGCGATAAAGTAACATACGGCGACGCTTCAGTGAAGAGTGAAAGAAAAATGTATTTATTACTGAATAAGCCGAAAGATTATATTTCAACGGTTGATGATCCACAAGAGCGCAAAACCGTGATGGAATTAATTAAAGGAGCTTGCAAAGAAAGGCTATACCCTGTTGGCAGGTTAGATAGAAACACAACGGGATTGTTATTGTTTACCAATGACGGAGACCTTACCACCAAATTAACGCACCCAAAATTTGGGGTTAAAAAGGTTTATCATGTAAGTTTAAACAAAGGATTAAAACCCGACGATTTCACCGCCATTGTTGAAGGCCTTGAACTAGAAGACGGCATCGTAAAGGCCGATGATTTGGCCTTTGTGGGTGAAGGAAAAAAAGAAATTGGAATCGAAATCCACAGCGGAAAAAACCGCGTTGTTCGAAGAATATTTGAACAATTGGGTTATGATGTATTGAAGTTAGACAGGGTTGTTTTTGCGGGATTAACCAAGAAAGATTTACCAAGAGGCAAACACCGTTTTTTGACAGCTAAAGAGATTAGTTTTTTGAAAATGGTAGGTTAAATTTTGTATTTTTAATCGTTTTAGAAGTAGATAAAAAATTTTATGTGTGGAATTGTAGCATACTTGGGCAGCAGAGAAGCCTATCCGATTATTGTAAAAGGGCTTCAGCGTTTAGAATACCGCGGTTATGATAGTGCGGGGGTTGCACTAATTAATACAAAAGGGGACTTAAACGTATACAAACGTAAAGGCAAAGTAAGTGAGTTGGTAGCTTTTGCCAAGGATAAAGACATTAGCGGCCATGTTGGTATTGGTCATACACGTTGGGCCACCCATGGCGAACCCAATGATGTAAACTCACATCCGCATTATTCCCAAACCAAAGATTTGGTGCTTATTCACAATGGTATTATTGAAAATTATAACGCGATTAAAGAAGGCTTAAAAAAACGTGGACATACATTTCTTTCACAAACCGATACCGAAGTATTGGCGCATTTAATCGAAGACATCCAACAAAACGAAAACATGAAACTGGGGCACGCTGTGCTTGCCGCTTTAAATCAGGTTATTGGGGCTTATGCCATTGTTGTGATGGATAAAAAAGACCCAAGCACTTTGGTTGCCGCTAAAAAAGGGAGTCCGCTTGTGATTGGCATTGGTGCCGAAGATTTTTTTGTTGCTTCTGATGCCTCACCAATTGTTGAATACACAAAAAACGTGGTGTATCTCGAAGAAGAACAAGTGGCCATCATCAGGTTAGGACATGAACTTCGAATCAGAAATTTAAAAGACAAAGAGATTACCCCATATGTTCAAAAATTAAACATTGAAATCGAATCCATTGAAAAAGGCGGATACGATCATTTTATGCTTAAGGAAATTTATGAGCAGCCACGATCAGTGCTAGATAGCATGCGCGGCAGATTGCATGCCGATACCGGTGATATTAAAATGGGTGGAATTGTTGATCACGAAAAGAAATTTGAAAAAGCCAAACGCATCATATTTTTAGCTTGTGGCACTTCTTGGCATGCCGGTTTGGTTGGGGAATATTTATTTGAAGAGTTTGCCCGTGTGCCAGTTGAGGTTGAGTACGCTTCCGAATTCAGATACCGCAACCCCATCATTTATCCGGATGACATTGTGATTGCTATTTCTCAAAGTGGCGAAACAGCCGATACACTTGCTGCCATTGAGTTGGCAAAATCAAAAGGCGCAACAGTATTGGGCGTTTGTAATGTGGTTGGCTCTTCAATTGCCCGCGCAACACATGGCGGATCTTATACACACGCCGGCCCTGAAATAGGTGTGGCATCAACAAAAGCCTTTACAGCCCAAGTAACCGTGCTTACTTTAATGGCCTTGCATATGGCAAAAGTTCGTGGCACATTATCCGAAAGCCGCTACAGAGCCTTGTTATATGAAATGGAGTCAATACCATCTAAAATTGAAGTGGTATTAAAGCTCAATGATGATATCCGCAAAATAGCCTTTACATATAAAGACAGCAACAATGCCTTGTATCTTGGCAGAGGCGTTTCTTTTCCGGTGGCATTAGAAGGCGCTTTAAAGCTTAAAGAAATTTCATACATACATGCCGAAGGTTATCCTGCTGCAGAAATGAAACACGGTCCTATTGCCCTCATTGACGACGAAATGCCTGTATTTGTGATTGCCACCAAAGGCGCCAATTACGAAAAAGTAGTGAGCAATATTCAAGAGGTGAAAGCCAGAAAAGGAAAAATTATTGCCATTGTTACTTCCGGCGATAAGGATGTGCGCGCCATGTCGGATCACGTGATTGAAATACCTGAAACCGATGAGTTTTTAGTGCCTTTAATCGCCGTTATTCCATGGCAATTGTTATCGTACCATATTGCTGTCATGAGAGGCTGTAACGTTGATCAGCCACGTAATTTGGCAAAAAGTGTTACTGTTGAATAACAATGCTTTTACGTAGAAGTTTAATCTCCCTTCTCCTAAATTGTTTTTCTTCTTTTTTATTTTCTCAACAAGTTAATTATAGCCGAGAATTTGCTTCTCTAAAATCGCACGTGCCAATAAAAATTATTGATGCCGATTCACAATCATTTTATGTATTGCGTTATAACAAAACCATTCATGATTTTACGGTTGAACGCCGCAACAAAACAAATTTTGAGATACAATACTTCACGGCATTAAAACTCGACAGTATAAATGCGGCCTGGTTTGATTATGAAAATTTAGATTATTTGCTCTTTGAACATAATTATCGGATTTATTTTGTTTTTGAAAAGGCATTGAATCACAAAAAATCCATTTTCATAAAGAGTATTGATTCGTCGGGAAAGGCAAGCGATTTTAAAGAGTTGGCAAGTCTTGAAAAAGAAGAAACAAATAAAGACATCCGTTTTGTGTTTAAGCGCAGCGGAGAGATGCAGCTTTTGGTGGTTGGAGAGCTCTATTACAACAATGCCACTGCAAAAAAAATGATTTTGCTGTATAATCTTGATAAAAATCTAAACGACTATGTTGTAAAGCTTCCGCTCGAAAACCAAGTCTCCGGTTTTTCGCAAGATTACACTTATGCAAACAAGTGTTTGTATTATTTAATGGGCAACCATTATTTGGCCGGTTATAGAAAGAAATACACAGTGAACCAAGAGCTACAGGAACCTTTTTACGAAAGCACATTTCTATCGTTGAATGTTTTTAATATGGATGTAAAAGAGATACATCAAACAGATTTATGCTTGAAAGGTAAAGTGGAAGTAAAGAGTTCAACGCTTGTTACTTCTAACAAACAAGTTAACCTACTGCTTAATTATGCGGTTAGAGATGAAAACAATAAAGCCGCATGGCGATTTTCAAATCTGGCCTTTATGCTCGACGTATCAAAAAAGATTTATTGTTATGAACGGGCTGTGGACTCTATCATCCATCAGCAGCTTTCTTTTTACGAGGGTAGTGAAACGGCAGAAGCGGCTGAAAAGCTTTATAAACCTTATAAAATATTGGAAGGTGATAAATTTATTTTTCAATTAAATGATCGAAGTGAGACGAACACTTATAATGAAATTCTGTTATGGAAAAGCAATCTTCTGAACGGTCAAGTTGAACATCAAAAAATTATTCCACGTAAATTATTTTATTTGCGCAACCAAACACGTTACCACTACTTACAAGAATTGTCAATCATGCAGAAAGATGGAAATTTTTATGCATTAATGATTGAAAACAGAGGCAACGTGAAGTTAAATCCTGAAAAGTTTAATGCTGCAGAAATAAAAAAACAAAGACATGTTTGGGCGGCGAACCTAATGCTTTATCACATGACTGTTGCGGGTGAATTAACAAAAAGAATAATTCATAAAAACGGCTCGTTTAATGCCATTCCTATTAATTTTGAAGGGCATCAAAACGAATTTATTTTTTACCTTAATAAGGGCAAGCGAGAGAAATTTGCTATTTTGTCTTTATAGAATCGACCCGCACTATTCGGCTTGATTCAAAAGCCTGTAGTTTATCCAAAACCCGTTCGTATACTTTTTTATAGAGTTCGCTGTGATGACAATAAAAACTAATCGAAGAATCAAATTGACTTAGGCGGATATGGTTTTCTTTTAAAGGATTAAAGGCGTAAGCCGAATCAAGTTTACTTTGGGCAACATTTTTAATGTTGAGGTTGGCTGCACTTTCAGCCAGGGAAAATTCAAATAAGACATCACTGATGGCATCTATGCTCAAGATACCCTTCGGAATACCCTCATCTTTTTTCTCAAAATGGCAAGCATAAAGAAAGATGGAGCATAAAACAAGAATAGATGTGGCTGCTTTGTGCATATAATTTAACTGCAAGGTAAGGCTTTAAATAAAATCAATTCAATAATTTTAAGATTCTAAGTGCTAACATCCGGTTTTTAATAATCTTTTAGATTTGCCGCCAATCATGGCGTAGTTTGCTATAATTTTATCAGCGCAAATGGTTTTTAAGATTTTAAAAAGTAAATATTTTCTTTCGGTTATAGCTTTAATCGTTTGGCTTTTATTTTTTGATAAAAACGATGTGTTTACACAGCTCGAATTAATTAAAAAATGCGAGAAATTAAAAAGTGAAAAGCAATATTACATCGACGAAATAGCGGCCAATAACGCTAATTTGTACGATTTAAAAAACAACAAGAAAAGTCTTGAAACTTTTTCGAGAGAAAAGTACTTGATGAAAAGAGAAAACGAAGACGTGTACGTTTTCGTTACTAAATAATAAATTATTTTTTCGATTTTTTCTCATCTTCAGCATTCGCAGCGCCTGCCTTAGCTAAAGCTTCTAAATCTCTGTCGAAAAAGTAAATGCCGCTTTTATCATCGCCTATTAATTTTAATTTATCAACGATTTGACGCGCCAAAGCTTCCTCTTCAATTTGTTCGCTGACGTACCATTGTAAAAAATTATGGGTGGTATAATCTTTTTCTTTTAAAGTGGCGTCCACCAACGAATTAATCTCAGAAGTCACTTTTATCTCATGCTTAAGAATTTCCTCAAAAATACTTTTAACCGATTTAAAAGTTAAAGGAGGTTGTTTTAAATTTGGAACCTGACCATGGCCGCCGCGTTCGTTTACAAATTTAATCAGCTTAAGCATGTGCATTCTTTCCTCATCGGCATGGTTGTATAAAAAGGCACAAACACCGTTTAAACCCTGTGTTTCGGCCCAGCTGGCCATCGACAAATAATATTGTGAAGAGTAGCCTTCAATTTCTATTTGCTTATTTAAAGCTTTACTAACTTGTGGTGATAGCATAATATTTAATTTTATTATTTGTTTGTTTTAAACGCCGTAACGCCCTCATCCAACCATTGAATGTATTCATTTATGTTTGGATTGTAGCCGCGCACTTTATTGATTAATTTTTCATTGTTATCAATCAATACATACAAAGGCTGAGTGCTTTGCCCATACAAGGTTTCTTCCATGTATTTAAATTTGTCGCCGATGTCGGTTATTTGACGCTCCTTGCCATACCACTGAACCGTCATATAATCTTTAGGATCTAAAGCGCGTTTATCATCAACATACAAAGAAACCAAAACCACATCGTTGTTTAGTCTTTTAGCCACTTCGGCATCGGGCCATACATTATCTTCCGTTTTACGACAATTAGCACAGGCGTGGCCTGTAAAATCAATCATCAAGGGTTTGTGCACTTTCTTTGCATAAGCCAAGGCTTTGTTATAATCGTTTTTAAAATGTACAATGCCATTTTTATTTGTTTCAATGAAGGCGGCAAATTCAGCATCTACATTTGAATTAGTGCTTGGCGCTGCTTGCGAAGCACCAAAGCCATGAGGCGATTCAGAATATTCAAGTGGCGGTAAAATGCCGCTGAAAATTTTTAGTGGTGCGCCCCATAATCCGGGGATCAAGTAAACCGTGATAAATAAAGAAGCAATGGCAAAAAACAATCGTGTCACCGAAACATGTTTTAAGTCGCTGTCGTGTGAAGTTTTAAAAAGGCCTAATAAGTAAGCAGATTGCAAACCAAAAATTACAATCCACAAGGAGATAAACACTTCTCGGGTTAAATATCCGGCTTGAACAACCAAATCTGCGTTAGAGGCAAATTTTAAGGCCAATGCTAATTCTAAAAAGCCCAACACTACTTTAACCGAATTAA
>JBAXXZ010000071.1:0-8342 GCA_037127575.1 Bacteroidota bacterium
AGCTATATCAATTCTGTGGCGGTGAAACTGTCATTTTACGCGGATAATGAAAGTTTTCGTTAAACAAAAACGATGGATCACTCAAGGTGAGCAAGAAAGCGATCATGTCTACTTGGTCATTCGGGTTTAGTTGGATGCCCTTTTGTAAATGTTTTGAGAGTGTTCGGCCATGTTGAACGCCTTTGCTGTAATGATTTAAAACCTGACTTAATTTTTTAAAGCGACCGTCGTGCATGTATGGCGATGTATAAGCGATGTTGCGCAAAGTAGGAATCTTAAATAATAATGAGTCGTTTCGGTTTTTTGTTACCAACATCCTTCCATAATCTTTTAAAAGTGCATCAAGCCGCAAGCCGTTATTTTCGAAACCGTAATTACTGAACAATGGCTCTGCGTGACAAGTGGCGCAATTTTGGCGAAATAGTGAGTAGCCATGTTGTTCTTGGATTGAAAATTTCGCATGATGGCTCATCACACTGTCGTATTTTGAATTGGCACTAATAAGGCTAAGAATAAATTGTGACAAAGCGCTTAGGCTTTTGTTTTGGGTAATTGTACTGTCGTGATAAGCAGCGTAAAAAAGTTGGGGATAGATTTTATTGCGTTTTAATTTTTGAACCACATGAACCATGTTCTCGCCCATTTCTTTGGGATGTGTAATAGGGGCAAGGGCTTGTACATCCAAATTGCCGATGGCGCCATCCCACATATAATTGTTGTGCCATGCCAAATTCATTAAGGCCGGAGAATTGCGCGTACCTATGCTGTCGTGAATGCCATGACTCAATGCATGATCCACATGGGTAAAAGCATTGTAAGGCGAGTGACAAGAAGCACATGAAATACTGCTGTCGGCCGATAAAATGGGATCATAAAATAATTGCCTCCCCAAGGCAACGCCTGCTTTGCTCAAAGGGTTTATTGAAAAATTATATGCCGGTTTTGGCCATTTTTTTGGCATAATAAGGACCTCGTTTTCAAGGCGCACAAAAGCGAAACAAATGGCAATAAAAAAAATTGTTATGATGGATTGTGTTTTCAAGGTGCGGCTATTTGAAAACAGTTAGAAACAATCACCGACATTTTTTGCGCTTGTAAAGAAGGCGACATGATATGGTCTAATTGTTGTAATTGGCATTGTTTATACCACTCAGCCATTTGAATGATAATGTTCTGCTCGGCTTTGTTGGAGGTGTTTAAAGTAATTTGTTGATCACTTTTGTACGGATAGGCATATCCTCCCAAATGAAATTGAAAAGATTTTTGTGGATTTTTGCAGAAAGTACTTTTTCCTTCAATTTTAGAATTTATATATCCGCTTTGCCATGTCCAATACATGCCATTTATTGGATCCAAATCGCCACCCATGGCCCCCGAAATATTGGTGATGCTGTCGATGCCAAATGTAAAGCGGATGGCATTAAAAGGCTGATTGCACGATAAGGGAATGCGTAAGCTTTTTTCATTTGAAGCATCCAACAAATGAAAAGAATTCGCTTCTGCATAAACCACTTTATTATTCTGTAGACACTCTATTTTCGACACGTAACATTTAAGATTTTCAAAGGCTAAACTGTCTGAATTCATTGTTTTAAAAGGCGAATCAGCCAATTGAATTTTTGAAAGATTAAAGTACCAAGCGAAATTTAAATTGATTTGAGAAAAAACACGAGCGCTAAATAAAAAAAGACAAACTGAAATAAAAGCGCAAAATAAATTCGGTGTGCATACATTTCTTTGCCTTGCATTTATAAACTTCTTCATGATTGGTAAAACTACACAGTTTAATCCAAAAAAAAGGCGGAATTTCTCCTACCTTTCATTCAACATTTAACATTCAACATTCATCATTTCTATAAAGTTCCCCTCAACGCCTGTTCTCTTTCGATAGATTCAAACAAGGCTTTAAAGTTACCGGCACCAAAGCCTCGTGCACCCATGCGTTGAATGATTTCGTAAAATAAAGTCGGACGGTCTTCTACCGGTTTAGTAAAAATTTGCAGTAAATACCCTTCTTCATCGGCATCAACTAAAATCGATAATTTTTGAAGTTCTTTAATGTCTTCTTTAAATGCATCTTTGTGAATGCCTAAGCGGTTAGGTACTTCATCATAATAGGATTGGGGTGGCGGCGGTAAAAATTCAACGCCTCTTTCTTTTAATGCAGTAACAGTTTTAATGATATCATCAGTGGCCAAGGCCAAATGCTGAACACCGGCACCTTCATAAAAATCGATGTATTCTTCAATTTGTGATTTTTTCTTTCCAACAGCCGGTTCGTTAATTGGGAATTTAATTCTGCCATTACCATTGCTCATTACTTTACTCATCAAAGCAGAATATTCGGTGGTGATTTGTTTGTCGTCGAAACTTAAGAAGTTCACAAAGCCCATCACATCTTCATACCATTTAACAGTGGCATTCATTTGGTTCCAACCCACATTACCAACCATGTGGTCAATAAATTTTAAACCAACGGCACTTGGATTATAATCACTTTTCCATTCTCTGTAGCCAGGTAAAAAAATGCCTTTGTAATTTTTACGTTCCACAAAAATGTGAACAGTTTCACCGTAGGTATAAATTCCTGCGCGCAACACTTCTCCGTGTTCATCTTTTTCAACTGTTGGTTCCATGAATACTTTGGCCCCGCGTTTGGTGGTTTCTTCAAAAGCTTTGCGAGCGTCTTCCACCCAAAGAGCAATTACTTTTACGCCGTCGCCATGTTTTTTCACATGCTCACTAATGGGGGAATCACTTACCAAGGAAGTGGTAAGCACCAAACGAATTTTGTCTTGTTTTAAAACATAGGAAGTTCTGTCTTTTAATCCTGTTTCCAATCCTGCATAAGCAATACTTTGAAAGCCGAATGCAGTTTTATAATAGTGGGCCGATTGTTTGGCATTGCCCACATAAAATTCTACATAATCTGTACCTAATAGAGGCAAAAAATCCTGCGCGCCAGCAAATATTTTTTCTAAGCCGTACTCTACATTTTTAATTGGTGCTGTTGCCATTGTGTTATTACTTTTTACTTATTATTTATTTTTTGTGTATTTAAAATTTTTACTTTAAAATTTGAATTACGCTCATAAAGATAATCAAAATTTAAAATGAAGACATCAGAAACTTAAAAGCAAAAACCGAATGGTTGCTTATATCCATATGCATAGTCTCATTTAAAATACAGTTTGTGCAATCTTTTCACAATTTTAATTCATACACATATTAAACCAAAAAGCTTTTGGCACCCAAAAACTACCACAACCAAAGGAATTGCTTATTTTAATGCTTGCAAACAGTTGTTAATAAGGTGAATCGCAGCTGTTTTCTTTGCTTTTGATACGCGCATTTTTAGGTAGTTTAAAAAGGCTTGGTGTATTTTTTTCCATAGATGGGGTCGATTTATTCAATTCTAAACTAAACCCTCGAGAGGTCAAAGATTCATTAAGGAGTAAAATATTAATTGTATTTTTGAAAATGCCATCAATTGTTGTGGTGGGACTTTTTTTCGAAATAAAACAATGGCACTATTTTTGCATATAAGCACAAACAACTTAAAGCCCAAAAACATGAAAGAATTTACCCGACTTTTAATTTTCACGCTTGTTTTGAGTTTTTGTATTGAGACAAATAATACCTTTTCTCAAGCCTTAACAACCACAGTGCTTACGCAACCTTGTAATAACAACGGTAAAATAGGCGTTACGGCCATCGGGTTTACGCCACCAGTTTCATATACATACATGAATGTAAGCTATCAACAAACTGTACATGTAGCTGTAGCAAGTAATACCGATAACCTCAATAATATACCTGCCTTTTATAACCAATACAGCAACCCTAATATTTGGTATATCTTTGCATCCGATGGTATACACAATGCCAATACCGCGGTCACACTTAATGCGCCGTTTAGTTATAGTGTTAATATGGCATTTGGCACATGCCCTTCACCAAATACCATGCAAGTCACTTCATTTGCCGGCGGCACAGCACCGTATACTTGTATTTGGACAAATACAGCTAGTAATCAAACTTTTCCTACCAATCCGGCACAAGTGCCTAATGGCTATTATAATGTAGAAGTAACTGATGGTGCAGGGTGTAAAGTGACTAGTTCCGGTACAACCAATTTAAGCGTTTTTTCAAGCCCGGGGTATAACCTTAGTGTAGCAGGTAATCCTGCTAATTGTACCAACGGCACAGCTACAGTAACAACAATTGGTGGAACTGCACCCTTTACTTATCAATGGAGTAATGGTGCCACTGCGCAGGCTATTGGCAATCTTCCTCAGGGTAGTTATAATTGTACCGTTACGGCAGCTAACGGTTGCCAGAATTATACCAATCATTATGTGAATCAGGCCGTCACTATCAATGCAAATATTAGCGGGAGTCCTGCGAACTGCACCAATGGTACCGCAACCGTTGTGCCCAGCGGCGGCACAGCACCTTACACTTGTTTATGGAACAATGGTTCAGCAACGTTAACACGCAGCGGATTAATGCTCGGAAGCCTCTCATGCACTATCACCGATGCCATAGGATGTGTTGGTTATGGAAGTTATGGCGTGCCTCAGGCCGTCACAATTAATTATACCAACACAGTAGCCAATGCCCTATGTGCACAATCGAATGGCACAGTAATTAGTTTTGTGTCGGGTGGCACAGCACCTTATACCTATTTTTGGAGTAATGGCGCCACAACAGCGAATCTATTAAATATAACAGGGGGGCAACTGTATCAAGTACACATTATAGATGCAGCGGGATGCCAAGGATTTGGTTCTGTTAATGTGGGTGTTAATTCGCCGGTTAATGTTACCTATTCTGCTACAGCAAGTAATTGTACCATGTCTAACGGATCCGCTACCATTAATGCAAGTGGTGGTACGCCGCCATATCTTTGCACGTGGTACACGTTTCCTAATAATAGTTCGGGAAACAATGTGGCGAATTTAAGCAGCGGTAATTATTATTTTTCTGTTATAGATGCAGTAGGATGCAATGCATCCGGTGCCGTGCACATACCAAATAATACCAATCTTGCTGGGTTGGTTGTTGTTTACAATGTGCCTTGGCCAACCAGTACAGGTAATGTAGTGGCTGTTGCAACATGTACGAATCTACCTTTAACTTATTTATGGAACAATGCGGTTACCACAAGCTCACTTAACGGAGTGAATTTAGGGGTTTACACTTGCACCATTACCGATGGCATGGGTTGTAAAATAATAAAAAGTAATTACTTGCAGCAATACAGCCCTATCAACGTTGGATTAAATCCTACACCTGCATCTTGTATTTTTTTAAACAATGGTTCTATTGTAGCGAATGCCACGGGTGGGCAAGCACCTTACACCTATCAATGGACCAATGGCCAAAATGGCAGTACGCTTTTAAATTTAAGCGTAGGCCCATATGTTGTAAGAGCCATAGCTGCTAACGGTTGCAGCACTACCGCATACGGTTATGTTGGTTATAATGGAAATAATAGCGCTTGTTATTGTATCATTACCGGTACCGTTTTTAACGACATCAATAGCAATTGTCTACAAAGTTTTGGGGAGTTGGGTATTCCAAATATTCAAGTCCACTGTGCTGGTTTTGGATCTGCCTATACTGATGGAAATGGCGTGTACAGTTTTATGGTTCCCTCCGGCACATATACTATCAGTGAATCGGTACAACAATATTATCCTTTGGCCAATTGCCAAAACAACAACCAAATTGTAAACGTTACAGCTGCTTCAAATTGTGTATTGACTGTTAATTTTGCGAACAATACCATTCCGATGCACGACTTACACATCATCACCACAAATATGAATGCTGCCATTCCGGGTAATGGATATTCACAAGCCATTGTGATACAAAACGAAGGTACATTGGTGGAAAATAATGTGCGAATTGCATATGGCCACGATGGAAAATTAAACTATACTGGCAGTGCTTGGAATTTCACCCAACTTAATTCAAGTGGCTTCCCGAATTGGTACCGCGTCAATAGCGGTGTTTCCTCCATTGCACCAAATGCCAATTTAACTGGATGGGTTTCATACAACGTACCTAGTAATATTGCATTAGGAACCGTTGTGAATTGCAACGACACAGTGTCAAATGCCTCACCTGTAAATACAGCATGGCTTACCGATAATACACCATGGAACAATGTCAACTCCAATCAAGTTACAACCATTGCCTCTTATGATCCAAATTTTAAAGAAGTGTCTCCGGCAGGTACCGGTCCGCAAGGTAATATCAGTAGCAAAGATTCTATTCTCACCTATGTGGTGCATTTTCAAAATACTGGTTCTTACTTCGCACAAAATATTGTGGTCTTCGATACACTCGATCCTAGTTTACGCCTTACAAGCCTTCGTCCAGGGTTCGGCACCAATAAATTTACCACTACCATCAACGAAAACGGTGTTTGTAAATTTAGTTTTGATAACATCAATTTGCCTTGGCAATCGAACTATGGCGATGTTTTAAGTTCAGGATTTTTTGTGTACTCGGTGAAACTAAAAAACAGTTTGCCATTGGGAACACAAATTAAAAACAAAGCAGCCATTTATTTTGATTACAATGAACCCATCATTACCAACACTACTAAAAATACATTGGCCAGCATTGCTACCAACACAACGGGCATCAAAAATCAAACGAGTAATCAAGTATTCGATTTGCTCTTGTATCCCAACCCTGCCAACAACGAATTGTATTTAAAGGTTTCCTCTAAAGTAAGTGAGTCGGGTATTTTACAATTGTATGATTTAAGCGGCCGCCAATTAGCCAATAAAACAATCGTATTAAATGCCGGTGAAAATGTGTTTCACGAAAATACCGCAAGTTTAAAAGCCGGTATTTATTTTGTTTCCCTAAAAACGGAGACTGGTATTTTGGTGAAAAAGTTACTTATTGAGAAGAATGATTAAAACGAATCATTGATTCAGTTGCATTCATCATCGATAATTAGTGGATTCATGAAATTAAACATCTAAAATTCATTGATTTATGTTGAGTGAAGGGCTATTTAGCTTAATTTTATTAGGCAAAAGGATGAAAATTGGTTTGGTCATAGGATGTTGTTTTTTGTTTCATTGCATCGGTGCACAAGTAAATTTAAATTATGGGCTAGGTGCTTGTTATAGTTTCGATGGCAATGCCTTTGATCCCATTAACAATAACAATGGCATATTAAATAACACTATTAATACCGGCAATCGTTTCAATAATAGTAATATGGCTTTGGCTTTTGGCGGCAACACCACCAGCTACATTGAATTGCCTTCTAATGTTAATAACAAACCTACGAATGCCTTCAGTTTTTCATGTTGGTTGCGTTACAATTTAAGTGCTTTGTCCAACTGCATCGTTTTGTTTACCAAAAACAATCAAAGCACTAACATTGATGCTTATAGTCTCTCGATTGCAAGCAATAATGGAAGCTACAAGTTTTTAGCCAAAAAATCATCTGCTGTTGGTACCAATTCGGTATATTCAACTACGTCTGTTACGCCCAATATGTGGTTTCATGTTGTTACAACCATGGACAATAACAATATGGTGATGTATGTAAATGGTGTTATGGAAGCATCAACTAGTGTTTCTTTTAACGGCTTTGATTATATGGCGGGAAAAAACGTGTACTTAGGCGGCACTAATGAAAACAGCTTTAACCAACCATTTCAGGGAAGTATCGATAATGCAAGGTTTTATGATCGCGCCATTAATGCAGCTGAAGTAAACTATTTGTACATTTTAGATCCGACTTGTGTAACCCAAAGTATGGCACCGGTGTCTTCTTTTTCTTTATCAACTGATACACTTTGTTCAAATCAATTATTACACGTCATCGACCAATCTTCTAACACGCCAACATCATGGTTATGGTCCTGCAGTAACTGCAGTTTAACAAACGCCAGCAGCAATAACCCTTTTATTTCCTTTAGCACCACGGGTGTACAAACTGTTAGCTTAATTGCTTCAAATACCAACGGATCTGGCAGTATTGTTACTCAAACACTCATGGTGAAGCCCATTCCAATTGTTAGCATTAGCGGTTACACCACGCTTTGTCCGGGCGAAACACGCCTGTATACTGCAAGCGGCGCATTAAATTACACATGGCCTGCAAATCCGGTTTGTTTTCATTCACCGAGTCCTGTGGTTGGACCAACAGTATATGTAGGCATAAGTACTATTGGTAATTTCCCGCTGTTTGTAAATGGCGCAGATGCTTTTGGCTGTGTTGGCAGCAAAACGATAACCATTCGAAGAGTGAGCGATTGTTTTGTATTTGGCATCAAAGAAGAGGATTTCAAAAACAGGATAAC
>JBAXXZ010000072.1:0-8315 GCA_037127575.1 Bacteroidota bacterium
GATGATACTTTGGCCTATATCGAATTGCTGAGTACCGACATCAATTTAAAAAGTGTTTTAAGCGGCGGACCATATCAAATTAATTCGGTCATCATTAATAAAGCCCGTTTGTTGGGAAAAATTTTAAAAAACGGTAAAGCCAATTGGGACATCACCAAAGCTGATAGTTCGGCTTCTTCAACGCCGGCGGCAGATACCGCTACAACAAAATTTTCGCTTAAGCTAAAAGAATTTAAAATGACCGATTGTTATCTTGTGTACGATGATCAAGAAGGGAACATGTATTCAAAACTTGAGAATGTGAATTACACCTTAAAGGGAGATTTTACTCAGGATGATTTTTTAATGAATAATGTATTGGATATTGCCAAAACCAGCTTTAAAATGGATGGGATTGCATATTTAACGAATGTACATGCCTCAGCCAATGCCGACATCAACATGAACATGCCACAATTTAAATTCACTTTTAAAGAAAATGAATTTAAGTTAAACGATTTAAGTTTGGGATTGAATGGTGTGATTTTAATGCCGGATACAAATATTGATATGGACATTCAATTTAGCGCCAAACAAACAGAATTTAAATCCATTTTATCTTTAATTCCAAGTGTGTATTCAAAAGATTTTACAGCCGTAAAAACGGCAGGCAAATTGGCCTTTGATGGCTATGCAAAGGGTCGTTACAATGCAGTGGAGATGCCGGCTTTTGGAACCAATTTGTCGATTAAAAACGCCATGTTTAAATACCCAAGTTTGCCGAAGTCGGTTGAAAACATCAATGTTGACATTAAAGTATTGAATCCAAATGGCGTGTTAGATGCAACCACCATTGACGTGAACATATTTCATATTGAAATGGCAGGAAACCCAATTGATTTAAGCGCCCACGTTAAAACACCAATCTCTGATCCGGGCATCAAAGCAAGCATCAAGGGCTTGATTAATTTGGCCTCTGTGAAAGAATTTGTACCGCTTGAGAAAGGCGATAATTTGAGCGGCACTATAAAATCGAATATTAGTATTGATGGCCACATGAGTAGCATTGATAAAAAGGAGTACGATAAATTTAAGGCTGAAGGCACTTTGGAAATTGACCAAATGAACTACAAAACGGCCACTTTACCATATGAGGTGCATTTAAATAAAATGGTATTGGATTTTAGCACACAATATGTGGCCCTCACAAGTTTTGATGCCATGCTTGGAAAAAGTGATTTGAAGGCTTCAGGCAGAATTGAAAACTTTATGCAATATGTTTTTAAAAACGATTTAATAAAGGGTGCATTTAGCATTAGCAGTAATTTGATGGATTTAAACGAAATGATGGGCAGCAGCAACAGCAGTGTGGCGGCAACACCAAGCGCGGCTATAGACAGCGCAGCCGCAGCGAACGCCACTTCGACTGCATTTGCGGTACCTGCCAACGTTGATTTTAATTTAGATGCAAAAATTAACAAGGTGCTTTACACCAATATGGTCATTGAAAATATGGTTGGCAACATTGTGATTAGAAATGAAAAACTGCACATGACCAATTTAAAAATGAATACCATGGGCGGAGCTTTAATAGTTGACGGGTATTATGAAAGCACCAACATTAAAAAGCCAACAACGGCTTTGAACTTAAAAGTAGAAAACTTCGATATTCAAAACACATTTAGCACCTTTAATTCTGTGCAAAAATTAGCCCCGGTGGGAAAATATGCCAAAGGTTTGTTTACTGCAACTTTGGAAAACTTTAATGTGGCCCTTAACAACAAGATGGAGCCTGATTTGAGCACGGTGGACGCGAGTGGCGTATTTAAAACCAAGAAGGTAAATGTAGGTGGGTTTCCACCATTTATCAAATTGGGTGAGACGTTAAAAATCGATCAATTAAAAAGTATGGATGTGACAGATTTAAATTTAAAGTACTTTATAAAAAATGGCCGCATCAACTTGGAGCCATTTGATACAAAAATAAATGCCGTAAAAACAAATATATCTGGCAGCACGGGCTTGGACCAAACAATTGATTATAAATGGAAAATGGAAATTCCGCGGAGCATGTTTGGTTCGGCAGCGAACTCAGCCATCAACGGATTGTTGAATCAGGCGAACGCTGCAGCAGGCACCAACATTAATATGGCTGAAAAAATAAACGTAGTGGCTTTATTTGGCGGCACGGTAATGAAACCAAACATTAAAACCAGCATGAAAGACGATGGCAAGGCTGCCGTGAGCACGGTAACCACACAAGCCTTGAATGCAGGCATCGATAAAGCCAATGCAGAAGCACAAAAAATATTGGAAGATGCGAAGGCCCAGTGTGAAAAAAACAAAGCGGATGCTCAAACTTCGGCTGAGAAAGCGAAACAAGAAGGTTATGCAGCAGCAGACCAGTTGGTGGAGCAGGCAGGCAATCCACTAGCTAAGTTGGCGGCAAAAAAGGCGGCTGAAATAGCCAAAAAGAAGGCAGATGAAAAAGTTCAGAGGATACTAAATGATGCTGAAGCCCGTTGTAAACAAAGCTTAGAGGATGCAAAAGTTAGGGCGGATGCCAAAGCGGCCGAATCTAAAAAGTAATATAAAACAAAATCAACCATGTTGTTTATTAGGATCCTTGCCTTTACAATTGCACTTACAACGCTATTGGTGTCGTGTTCAAAAGGTGTGGAACGGCGCGTTTACGGTAAATTGAGAAACTGTAAAGGTATAGATGGATGTGGTTGGCTAATTGAATTAAAGGAAAAGGATGTGCACGGGGCGATGATGTTGGAGCCATTAAATCTTAATAAATTTCGCATTCAATTAGAAGAAGGACAAGAAATTGTTTGTTCATATATTGAATCGCCAAGCATGAGTGTGTGTATGGCGGGTACAATAGTGGAATTAAAATCTATTCACAAAAAGCATTAAATATGCATGTGTTTTGAGTGTATTGGGCTGCCAAAAAATTTGGTGCCGGCGCGATCAAATGCTTCGGTGGTATCGGTGGTATAAAATTGAAGTTGTGCATTTTTACTGCACCGCTGCTCCATTTCAGGATGCAATGCCAAATACTTTTTAAGACTTTCCGCAATGATTGGGCCTTGAGACAACAAATGCACATTGGGCGGTAAATGTTTTTGAATTTGCTTTTGAATAAGGGGATAATGCGTACAGCCTAGCACTACCGCATCAATATCAGGAGCTTGTTTTATTAAGTCAGAGACATATTTTTCGATAAAAAATTCAGCACCTTCTGTTTCGGCTTCGTTGTTTTCGATGAGTGGCACCAGTTGCGGGCAGGCTTGTTGATACACGGTGAGTTCAGGAAAAAACTTTTCGATCTCAACTATGTATGAGCCCGAACTAACGGTTCCGGCAGTGCCTAAAATGCCCACATGTTTGCTTTTGGTCATTTGACCGATGACTTCGGTGGTTGGCCGGATGACACCCAGTACCCTTTTGTTTGGATCAATTTTTGGTAAATCGATTTGTTGAATGCTGCGCAGGGCTTTTGCAGAGGCGGTGTTGCAGGCCAAGATCACCAGCTCACAACCTTGATCAAATAATTTTTTCACACATTCAAGCGTATATTGGTAAACTGTTTCGTAACTGCGAGAACCGTATGGTGCACGGGCATTATCACCCAAGTATACAAAATCGTATTGGGGAAGTGTTTTAATAATTTCTTTTAAAACGGTAAGGCCGCCGAAGCCGCTGTCGAATACCCCAATGGGTTGATATGGTTTATTTTGTTGAGACATTAGAACCACAAATCTAAGCAAACAATGAATTCATTCCGCTGATTGAGGATGGTATTTTTTTGTCGGAAGATGAGTTGGTCGCATTCTAAAATACGCCATTCGGCACTAATGCCAACTGTTTTTTGCGGTTTAATCTCAAAACCAAGGGTATTGCCTTTTACATAACGGCCTGTATTTAGGCTGTTGGTTAAAATTTGGTTTGGATCTGAAAAATATTCCAAACGACAGTATACATCGAATTTAGTTAGCAAATTGTATTTTGCCACTAAAATGCCGGCGTACATTTTTCCCGCCTTACTGCTGTCCTTTTTTAGTGAATGGGCTTGTATGCCAAAATTGGCGTCGAACCCTATTGTAAATTTTTGGTAAATAAAGGTGGCATAAAAGTTTTGGTAATACCGTTGGTGTTTGGTTTTGATGTTATCTGGTGTTTCGTCGCAGGTTAAAAAGTTATATGTAAAGGAAATGTGGTTGTTGGGGTTGTAATTGGCAGAAAAATCGAGTGCTTTGTTTCGGTTGTTATCGATGTATTCGTTATAGCCGTTAAAAATGCAGGCCTGCAAATTTAATTTTGCAGTTGGCATGTACGTTAATTTGGCGCCGCTGAGGTAATAGGGGTCATAAAAATTGGGGATAGACATGCTCGAAGCAATATTTTCACGGGGTTGGAAACTTTCGAGGCCAATGTGTGTTCTAAAAAAACCGGCGTCGAACCACAGTTTTTTAGTGATTTTAAATCCGGCATTGGCTTCTTGAATAAGGTTAAATGTTGAGGGCCATGAGCTGGCGGGCACATCACCATAATGCAAAGTAATGTTCGATCGTAAGCTTGAACTTTTGTACTGCATGCTAATTAAGGCCATATTCAGCGAAAACTGGTCTTTTCTAGGTGCCAAGGTGGGGAATTGAATAAATCCGTTTGGTTCGGATTCATCATCGTAATAAGCATAATAAGTTGAAACATATCCACCAATTCTGAATTCGGGCCTTAGAAGACTATCTATTTTATTGGCGATTTGCGTACCTTTTAACTGTAAAACATCTTCGGAATTAAAAATAATTTTGGCGTGGTCTTTTTTAAGACTATCGTTATTTTGAGCTACAAGTGGCAAAGTAGCGCCCCAACATGAAATAAAGAGGGCTAAATATCTGATAATTCGAAGCATTTGTTGAATTTAAACACAATAATTGCCTTAATTTTGCGTTCTTCCATTGATTTGTTAAAAAGGGTTTTTTTATATCTTTTTTTAGTTGGCCAGGTGATTGCTTTCGGGCAAGCCCGCAAACGCAGTTTTGTTCAAAACGAAATGGGCTTTATTGGTGGTGGATCGTATTATATAGGCGATATTAATCCGAGAAGTCATTTTCTCACTTCGCGACCCTCCGCAGGTATTTATTGGCGACATACCAACCATTACAGGTACGCTTTTCGATTTGGATTAAATTATGGCGAATTGGTTGGTGATGATGCCTTGAGTAAGGATGCCAATCAGATTGAAAGAAATTTGAGTTTTAAAACAAATTTGTACGAATTTTCGAGTTTGGCTGAATTTAATTTTGTTGATTATCGGATAGGTAATGAGCATGAGAATTTTACATTTTTCATTTTTGCAGGCTTGGCCGGGTACTATTTTAATCCCAAAGCCGATTTGGGGAATGGGTATGAATCATTAAGACAATTTAATACTGAAGGGCAATCGAAGAGTTATCGGCGATTTCAAATGTCGGTGCCATATGGTATAGGTATAAAGTTTAATGCCGGTGAAAAATTAGGGATTGGTATCGAGTGGGGTCCGCGTAAAACTTATACAGATTATTTGGATGATGTGAGCGGCACTTATCCGAACAATGTTGTGCCAACTGATAATAAAAATAATTACACCAACCGAACAACCAACGCATCGGCTACACCCGGCAGTATGCGTGGCAATCCAACCACCAAGGATTGGTATTTTTTTTATGGGATAACATTGAATTATAAATTACCAAGTAAAAGGGGATCTGTGTGTCATGGTTCAGGCAAACAGTTTCATATTAAAAAAGATTTTTTCAAGCAATTTCATTTAAAGAATCGCGGGTCGATTTTTAAGTAGATCAATTTAAATCAGTTAATTTCATTGTTAATAAACAATTACGGCTGTTTATTGGCAAGGGCGGCTATTCGTTAATTTTAGGCATGGTGAAACAAAAGACTATTTTTTATTATTTGGTCACATTATTGATGGCCTCATGTGTTCCGGCGCGATTAATGGAAGAAACAAAAGCAAAATTAACTGCGTGTGAAAGTGAATTGGCAGTTTTGAAAAAAACTTCCCAAGAAAACGAGGCCAAATTGGCTGAATTAAAAGAACAATCGGGTCGCGACAAAAAAAGCATTGAAGGATTAAAACATGACACCACCATTATTGGGAGCAGTTTACGGAACATGACTTCAAAATATGACAAGTTGAACATGCTCAATGAGCAGTTAATTGATAAATACAATAAATTATTAAATGGCAGTGAAAAAGACAATACCAAACTAAGCGTAAACTTGCAATTAACACAAGAAGAGCTTTTGCAAAAACAAGATGAATTAAAAAGTTTGGAATTAAAATTAAACAAACAAAAAGCCGACTTGGATAACTTAACGGTTGAGTTGCGCAAGCGAGAGGCAAGGGTAAATGAGTTGGAAGATATTTTGAGAAAGAAGGATCAGGCCGTGGCTGATTTGAGAAAAAAACTGAGTGATGCCTTGATTGGATTTGAAAACAAAGGCTTAACCATTACACAAAAGAACGGAAAAGTTTATGTGAGTATGGATGAGAGTTTGCTTTTTGCCAGCGGTAAAACCAATGTTGAGCCCAAAGGCATTGATGCATTAAAAAATGTGGCCAAGGTATTGGAGCAAAATCCGGATATTAATGTGATGGTTGAGGGGCATACCGACGATGTGCCTATGAAGGGAGCAGGTGAAATAAAAGACAATTGGGATTTAAGCGTTATGCGCGCAACTTCGGTTACAAAAATCATGTTGGGCAGCGCCAATATAGATGCTTCGAGAATTATATCGGCAGGCCGAGGCGAATATGTGCCATTGGATAAAGTTAAAACCCCTGAAGCTCGAAAGAAAAACAGAAGAACTGAGCTAATATTAACGCCAAAACTCGATGAACTATTAAAAGTATTGGGCAATAATTAAAAAAAGCCATAAAAAAATTGAAATCCCGCCCAAAAAGCGGGATTTTTTATTTAACAAATTAACAATTCCTTAACATTGGAATGTTTTTGAAATAATATTGCGCCATTTATTTTGCCATCAATTAATATTTAATTTACATGAAGGCAATTTTAACTTTACTGTGCTTGCTTGTATTGACATCAAACTCAATTAGAGCACAAGAAATAACAGAAACACCCTTAGATACCTTAACCAGAAGCGTATCGAATTTAATTGACGATAATATTAAAGCGAAGCGTTTAAAAATTACGGGCTATTTACAGCCACAGTATCAATATTGCGATTCAGCAGGAGCGCCTTCTTATGCAGGAGGTGATTTTACGAATGGCGCAAGTCCATATTACAGCAGATTCATGATGCGCCGTGGTCGTTTTAAGTTTAACTACGTACACGAAAACGTTGAGTATTTGTGTAACATTGATGCTACCGAAAAGGGATTAAACATGCGCGAAACATTCGTAAGGGTTACGGATAAATGGACGCAATCAGGGGTCTTTAGCATCACATTGGGTTTATTACAAGACCAGTTTGGTTTTGAATTAACACAATCATCAAGCGTTCGTGAAACACCTGAGAGGGCTAGATTTAACCAAATATTATTTCCTACCGAACGTGATTTAGGTGCATTTGCATCGATGGTGCTACCAAAGTCATCCAAATTGTATGGTTTAAAAGTTGATTTTGCAATGATGAATGGCGCAGCAGGCGTAGCCCCTGAATTTGATTCAAACAAAGATTTCACCGGCAGAATACAATATTCAAAAACATCGAAGGATGAAAAAGTTCAATTTGCGATTGCCTCATCAGGCTATTACGGCGGTTACAGAATAGGCACTGTGAAGGATTATAGAATTAACAAAGCCGTTAATGGTGATTATGTTTTTAGAACGGCGATAGATTCGTCGCATTACAATAGAATTGCAAAAAGAATTTATTATGGTGCAGACGCACAATTTACAATTGATTGGCCGATTGGCATAACAACTCTGAGAGCCGAGTATATTCAAGGCGAACAACCCGGAACCACAAACATTTCAACCAGTAAGAGCTTAGCGAATTTACCAACTGTGCCTATTTACCACCGCAGTTTTAATGCCGGTTATTTTTATTACATCCAAAACATTGGAAATTCAAGATTTCAAGTGACTTTAAAATATGATTGGTATGATGCCAATACATTAATTAAAGGCACACAGGTAGGTAAGTCGGGCACAAACACCACCGCGGCTGACCTTAAGTTTACTACTTATGTGGTTGGAACAACATATCGTGTTAACAGCAATGTGAAGTTGATGTTGTTTTATGATATCGTAAGAAACGAAAAGTCGTCAGTAAAAGCATATACGGGCGACGCAAAAGAC
>JBAXXZ010000073.1:0-8300 GCA_037127575.1 Bacteroidota bacterium
TCTTTTCTTTAACAAGAAAGAAAAGAAAGAAGTAATTTCTATTTTCTTTTGCCTTTATGCAAAAGAAACAATCCCGTTGGTTATCGGGATCAAGGCTGCCGAGAAATTTCTTGAAAACTACGTCGCAGCTTTCTGATGCGCGCGAAGGTCGCGCAGGTCTGCTCAAATGCAGTGGTTAGTTTAGCGACTGACCGCGCGCTAGAACGGCAGAAAGCTGCTCCTTGTTTTCGTACGAAATTTCTCGAAGGCCACTCTTGACCACCATTACCCGAAATCCGTTTAGGGTAGCAGAAAATTACAGTAATTTCTTAAAGCAAATTGCGGCCTTACTTATTAACTTAAAGGTTCATAAACGCAATATGGAAGAAATGCTCTGGTTCTAAAAAATGCTACTTTAAAATTATCCCGGACACTAGTGATTATTAATTATTAATTATTAATTAAAAACTCATTTTCTCGGCTTAATTTAAAATAGAATGTGATCTAATTAGTCGAACCGTAGATAGTCCAGAAGCCTTATGAATATAGCGTCTAAAACCAAAATTTAATAAACAAATTTACCGGATTTTCTTTAAAATTAAAGTACTTCTGACGTATTATAAATAGTAGAGAACTTAAAATTTAATGAAAAATGAAAATTTTAAAAATTCGCGATTTAGCGCCAGGGATGTGTAAGGTTTAGCTCTTTTTGAGGCGAGGCCTCTCTTCTCGCCTCAAAAAAGCCGGAGCGCTAGCGAAGCCTGAAACAGCCCGCTCGGGCGCCCAAGTGATAAAAATACTTTTTGAGGTTCGACTAATTATTTAAGATCCCCCATTCAACATTCAAATTTCAAAACCATCACCGCCCATTCATTCTCGTTTTCGGTATGTTCGAATTTAAATGAGTTTTGTTCTGCTATTGCTGTTAAATCTTGCACATCGGTGCTAAAAAAACCACTTAAAAATAAATGGCCACCTACCTTCATGCATTTTGCATAAGCAGGAATTTGTTGCTTTAAAATATTTTTATTGATGTTAGCAATGATGATGTCAAAAGGCTTTTCTGTTTCAAGCGATGTTACATCACCTTGATAAATGTGAATATCAGGAAAAGCATTGCTTGCACAATTCTCGATCGCATTCTCCACACTCCAAGCATCGATGTCGATTCCCACCACATCGGCAGCACCCAGTTGTTTGGCAAGAATGGCCAAGATGCCGGTGCCGGTGCCCATGTCTAAAACACGTTTGTTTTTAAAATCAATGTCAAACATTTGTTTACACACCAAGCGGGTTGTTTGATGATGCCCTGTTCCAAAACTCATTTTTGGCATGATGACAATTTCATGCTTTACACTTTTGTTTTCTGCATGAAAGGGCGCGCGAATACACAATAAATCATCTATCACAACGGGTTCAAAATTATTTTCCCATTCGGCATTCCAATTGACAGTTTCAATTTTTTTTATTTCATAACTGTATTGAATCTCATCTAAATCAAAATCGAAAGTCAAATTTTGAGCGGACTCTTCGGGAATATAAGCCACAAATCCCTCATCATTATTTTCAAAAGATTCGAATGGATAATCTTCCAAAAAAGCCATCACAATCTCCGCGCCGGGTTGGGCAGGTGTTACTTTAAAATGATACGCCAAATACGCCATTAGAATGAATTAATAATGCTACAAAAATCTTCTGCCTTTAAACTTGCCCCGCCAATTAAACCACCATCCACATCGGCACAAGCAAACAATTGTTTGGCGTTTTGCGCATTGCATGAACCGCCGTATAAAATAGATGTTGAGGCGGCCACCTCAGCACCCAAGAGTGATTTTAATTGTTCACGAACAAATGCATGCATTTCTTGTGCTTGCTCAGGACTGGCCGTTTCGCCCGTACCAATGGCCCACACCGGTTCATAAGCCAACACCAAACGACTTAATTGATCTTTATCGATCTGAGACAAAACTTCCGTCAATTGTTGTTTTACTGTTTCAAAATGTTTGTTGGCTTTGCGTTCGGTCAATTGTTCACCGAAACAAAAAATAACATTTAAATCGTTGGCAAAAGCTTGTTGAATTTTTTCAATTAATTCTTGTGCGCTTTCTTTAAAAAAAGTTCTGCGCTCGCTATGGCCAACCAATACATAATGGGCACCCACTGAACGAATCATGGCCGCTGATATTTCTCCCGTAAAAGCGCCTTTGGCATGGTTGCTGCAGTTTTGCGCCCCAACCGTAAATTCATCCGAATGCGCTGTTAAATCACAAACAGTTTGTAAAAAAGTGAATGGCGGAAAAAATATTTTTTCTACTTCTGCAGCAACTTCTTTCGAAAAGATGTCGCTTACCAAATTCGACGCTTCTTTGGCCGTGGTATTCATTTTCCAATTTCCGGCCACTATTTTTTTTCTATTCATATGCTATTGAATTCTAACGCGTGGATCAAGCAAACCATAAATTATATCTACTACAATATTAATCACAACAAAGATGCAAGCAAAAATTAAAGTAGCCCCCATCACTACCGGCAAATCATTGTTGTTTAAGGCTTCTACCACTTCATTGCCAATGCCTTTCCAACTAAATATTTTTTCCACAAACACCGCTCCAGCCATTAAACCTGCAAACCAACCCGAAATAGCCGTCACAACCGGATTTAATGCATGCTTTAAGGCATGTTTCATCACAACCCTCGAAAAAGACAAGCCCTTGGCTTTTGCTGTGCGAATATACTCTTGCGACAATACTTCCAATAATGAAGAGCGCGTTAATTGAATCACAATACTAAGCGGACGAACACCAAGTGTAATGGCCGGTAAAATTAAATTTTTCAATTGCATTTGCTGACCCGTCCAAACATCCAATTCAAATAAACTGCCAGATGGTCCTAAGCCTGTATATTGCGCCAATACATAACCAAATAACCATGCCACCAATAAACCAACTAAGAACGAAGGTGCACTCATACCAAACACAGTGGCCAAAACAAATACTGAGCGATCGAAAAAAGAATTCTTTTTAATGGCGGTTAATACCCCTAAGCCAATTCCCAAAACGGTTGCTATGAGAATAGCGCTTACAGCCAACACAGCTGTTTCAGGCAATGTTTCGCGAATGATGTCGCCTACATTTCTTTTGGTAATATAACTGCGTCGCAAATACGGTTGTTTTAACACCAGTGCTTTGTGCCTACCAATTTGCAAAAGCGGTAACCATGTGTATTTATCTTTATTCAAATACCAAAAAGTATTGTTGGCATTTAAACTGTGTAAAGAAATTGGCGATAAATCATTGAGGTAATTCAAATATTGCACCATCAAGGGTTGATCGGTGCCCAAATCTTTGTGAATGGCATCAACAGCCTCCTTATTGGCCCTTTGGCCAAGCATAATCGAAGCAGGATCACCCGGTAATACGTTGAACAGAAAGAAAATGGTACTTACAACGCCAAACAATACCAGCAAGGCATAAAAACATTTTCTGATTAAATAATTTAACACGGTGTATGAATTGCACTAAGATAATTATTTCCTTCACAAAGTGTGACCGCTCATGTAAAATGAATACACAAAAAAACTGTTTAAAAATTGTTGTTGGTAAATTCTCTCAAATTGCACACAATTCACCGCTTTGCCGGAAGGCTATGCCCGATAAAAGTTTATTTTTGTGAATCAAGCCTTTGAAAATTATAAAACATATTGTTACAGCACTTTTGCTCCTCCTTTTCATCACGGTAAAATCACAACAAACAGGTGTTGTTTTAAGCGGAGGTGGCGCCAGTGGTTTGTGCCATATTGGTGTATTAAAGGCTTTGGAAGAAAACAATGTTCCCATTCACTTTATCAGCGGCACTTCTATTGGCGGATTAATAGGCGGCTATTATGCCTCAGGTTATTCGCCAAAGGAAATTGAAGAGTTGGTGAAAACTTATTTTTTTCTCACTGTAACCAAAGGCGATGTACCTGTTAAATATGAGTACTTGTTTAAAAAACGGGACGATTACGCATCATGGCTCACTTTGCGATACGATTTTAGAAACGACTACATCAAAAATTTACCCACCAATTTTGTGAACTCGGTGCCCATCGATTATTATATGATGGAAACATTTACCGGCATTTCAAACCATTTTAATAATAATTTTGATAGTTTATTGGTGCCATTTAGATGCATTGCTTCCAATATTGAAGATAAGAAAGCGGTCATTTTCAGTCGTGGTGATTTGGGCTCTTCTATACGTGCAGGCATGACCTACCCTTTTTATGTACGCCCAATCAGCATCAATGATAAACTGTTATTCGATGGTGGTTTGTACAATAATTTTCCGATTGATGTGATGCAGAATGACTTTCATCCCGACATTATCATTGGCTCGAATGCCGCCGAAATAAATCAAAAACCCGACGACGACAATTTGTACATGCAGCTAAGAAACTTGCTCATGGCCCCAACGAATAACATTGTCTCCAACAAACAAACCATTATTATTAAACCATGGTGCGATGTGGCAGTATTTAATTTTGAAAATGCCCAGCGCCTCATCGACAGCGGCTACGCAGCCACCATGCGCGCCATGCCGCTCATTAAAGAGCAAATCAGCGAAAAAACCGACACTGCGTTATTGAACAATAAAAGACGCATGTTTAAAAAATTTCAAGAACCCGAAAACATCATTTTCAACGCGCTTTCTGTGTCGGGATTTAACAACAAACAACAGGCATTTATCAATCACAGCATATTTTACCAAAAAAAAGAATTTAACTTGCAGCAATTGCGCAAAAGGTATTTGCGTTTGGCGGGAGAAGACAAAATCAAAAACATCTTTCCAATAGCGGAATTAGACAGCAGCAGCAAAAAATATGCGCTTAAAGTATCCGGCAAAAAAGAAAAACCATTTTATTTAGAGCCCGGTGCTATTCTTTCAAACCGACCAATCAGTGAGGCGTTCCTTGGATTGCAATACAATCATTTGGGCCGAATCGGCTTCTCAGCCTATGGCAATGCCTACTTAGGAAAACTAACTTCAGGTACTTATATGCGTTTGCGGTTTGATTTACCGGGCCGTGTGCCGGTATTTATTGAACCCTCTTTTACTTTTGCACGTTGGGATTACTTTAGCAGCAGTGTTTTGTTTTACGATTTTTTAAAACCGGCGTATTTAATTCAGGAGGATAAATTCGGCGAATTAAAAGCAGGTATACCAATCGGCAACTTCTCAAAACTAAGTATATCGGGCGGCATTACCGAATGGCGCAACCAATATTATATAAGTGATGTATTTACCAAAAAAGACACCGCCGATATCACCACCTTTGAGTACAATTACCTTCAAGCCAATTACCTCATCAACACACTTAACCGTAAAATGTATGCTTCAGAAGGCACTTATTTGAGCATACGCGCAAGGTATTTGCAAGGCATCGAATCTTATATTCCCGGTAGTACCTCCGATGATTTCAGCGGCTTTAAAAACAGAAAACAACAACCTTGGTTTCAGTTAAAAATGACCTTTGACAAATACATCAAAACTAGCCGAAAAATTAAACTAGGCACTTTTTTGGAAGGCGTTTACTCCACCCAAGGATTTTTTAGCAATTACCAAGCCACCATCCTCTCTGCACCTGCCTTTAACCCAACCGCCGAAAGTCAAACATTTTTTATTGATGCTTATCGCGCTCACAATTATTTGGCCGCTGGCTTTAAAACCATTATGAGTCCCTTAAAAAACCTCGACTTCCGACTCGAAGCGTATGCCTTTCAACCGGTGTTGGCCATTATTAAAGGTAAGGACGGAAAAGCGGAATACAGCACACCGTTTTTGTACCATCACTTTTCGGGCACCGCTGCTTTGGTTTATAACAGTCCGATTGGACCAATCAGCTTAAGCCTCAATTATTACGATCAATACCAAAACCCCTTTTCATTTTTCTTTCATGTTGGATACATCATTTTCAACAAAAAGTCAATTGATTGATCTTGAACCAAATTTTATTCTTCTCTTGTTCATCCTTAAACTTTCAGAAAATTTTAAAATCACTACTTAATTGAATCTCAAGAGTGTTTTTCCTGGTTATTTCACCATCATAATTCATATTTCTTGGGCGCCTTATCGCGCTTTATGCTGCAAGTCTGTTTGTCCTTTGCATTGCTTGTAGGGCTCCGGTAGCTTCCTTTGGTCGCTTCCTCACCCAACAAGCACTATGCAAAGTCCTGCTCATCCTTTCCGCTGCAATCGCTGGCGCAGCAGACAGTATTTTACTGCCATAAATCGTATTTTAGTTGAAATAAAAAATGTTCCGTAATATCGCGTTAAAACAATTTCGTGAATTTAAAAACACAAATGTTATGGTAATTAAACTGGCATCGATAAGCCGGTTTGTCTTTTTGAAGTTTAACTAAATAATCTAAAAAAAAATGAGTTAAAAAAAACCGCAGACTAGGCCGCGGTTCAATTTACATGATGGAATGAATTTAAAACTCATCCTCGTTAAAAAAGAAATCATCTTTGGTCGGATAATCCGGCCAAATTTCTTCTATACTTTCATAGCTCTCCCCTTCATCTTCCATCTCTTGCAAGTTTTCAATTACTTCCATTGGTGCACCGCTCCTCATCGCATAATCAATTAACTCATCCTTTGTTGCAGGCCAAGGAGTAGCCTCTAACCAACTTTCTAATTCTAATGTCCAAGACTTAATTATTTATTTAAAGTATAAGCGTTTTAATTTCATGCAAAAGAAAAAAAATTTTTGATAAGAAAAAAGAAAAATAAAAATAAATACGAATTGCGACACTTGCGTAATTAACTGACTATCAATTAATTGACTAAAAAAGCCTGATTAACTGTAAAACTTTATCGGTCATGGCCAGCAATTCAAGGTCTTATTTGGTAAAAGAAGAATAATAGCGTGACAAAAGTTCTTGCGCCATTTGATAAGGATCGAAGTGTTTTTGTTCTTTTAAGGCTTTTATTTGACTTGATACGGCAACATGTTGTTCGAAGCCACCCTTCAATTGAGAATGAATAATCGACATCAGTAATTCAAATTGTTGTGCATTGCGTTTACTTTCAAATTGTTGATTTGCAAAAGCTGCAGTTTTGTATTCCATCAACATGCTGTAAATCGCTTCAATGCCTTCGTTTTGCAAAGCCGAGCAAATACCTGTTCGCGGAACCCAAGCTTTTTCTTCACTTTGAAAAAGGTGCATGGCTTGCGCATACTCTGCCCTTGCCAATTTTGCCTTGGTCAAATTATCACCATCGGCTTTGGTAATGATTAATGCATCTGCCATTTCCATGATGCCCCGTTTAATGCCTTGTAACTCATCTCCTGCACCTGCCAACATTAATAACAAAAAGAAATCCGTCATACTGGCAACCGTTATCTCGCTTTGACCAGTGCCAACTGTTTCAATCATAATAAAATCATAACCGGCGGCTTCGCACAACAACATGCTTTGGTAAGTGGCCCTGGCAACGCCGCCCAAATAGCCTGCACTGGGTGAAGGCCGAATGTAAGCATTGTTGCTGGCGGACAAATTTTCCATCCTGGTTTTGTCGCCTAAAATGCTGCCCTTACTTTTTGCACTCGATGGATCAATGGCCAATACAGCCAAGCGGTGGCCATGCTTCAACACTTCCAAGCCAAAACTTTCAATAAATGTGCTCTTGCCCACACCAGGCACACCCGTTATGCCCAATCGAAACGACGAACCGGTTAATGGCATGATGTTTTGCAAAATCTGCTGCGCCAGTATTTGATGATCAGCTCGCGTAGATTCAATCAATGTGATGGCCTGACTTAAAATGCCAAGATCACGCGATCTGATGCCATCCACATAATACTTTGCATCTTTTGTTGCTGCCATTTTTAAAATTTCAAATGCTTTACCGAAAGACCGCTGTTTTGCAATTCCTTTAATGAATTTACGCCCAACAGTAAATGTTGTTCGGAATATGTTTGGCTCACCAATTTATCATTGGCTTCTGTTTTTACACCTTCGGCAATCATGGGTTGATCGGTTACCAATAACAATGCCCCTGTTGGAATTTCATTGTGAAAACCCACTGTAAAAATGGTGGCCGTTTCCATGTCGATGGCCATGGCCCTAATCGAACGCAAATATTCTTTAAAATTTTCATCGTGCTCCCATACCCTTCGGTTGGTGGTAAACACAGTGCCCGTCCAATAATCTTTTTGACTCAAACGGATGGTATAGGAAATGGCTTTTTGTAAACTAAAAGCAGGTAAGGCAGGCACTTCCGGCGGTAAATAATCATTGCTGGTGCCTTCGCCACGTATGGCGGCGATGGGTAAAAT
>JBAXXZ010000074.1:0-8277 GCA_037127575.1 Bacteroidota bacterium
GCGGTTGTACTTTTTTGTGAGTTGGCTTAGCTCGCTAATTGTCATACCGAGGGACGTGTAATCGGCCATTAAAAGATTGGGCTTCGATAGATTTAATTGATTTATTAAGTCTTCCTTATCACCACAAACAGAAGGCACTAAATCAAAACCTTTTAACTCGCCAACAAGCAATTCAAGACCAATTCTTGAAAGGAAATTCTTATCAGCTATTAAAACTTTTATCATTACGCGAAGATACGAATATAGTAAAATTGACTTCTAAATTTTGATTTTTTTACCATCTGTCGCCAATTCACAAGCTTCGAAAATGGTTTTTGCTTCTGTTAGAAAGTCTTCTATTTTTCTGTATCTGGCCGAAAAGTGGCCAAGGACTAGGTGTTTCACCTGTGCTGATTTGGCAATAGTGGCAGCTTGTTGCGCGGTGCTGTGAAATGTTTTACCGGCACGTTCGTGCATGTCATTTAAAAAAGTGCTCTCGTGGTAAAGCACATCAGCGTCTTTAATGTATTGAACCACATTCAAATCAAAAATGGTGTCACTACAGTAAGCGTATGTTCTTGCTTTGGGCGGATCAATTGTTGCTTCAGCATTCAAAATTAATTGCCCATCAATATTTAAAACATCTTCCCCGTTTTTTAACAAGTGAATATCCGCCTGCGACAATTTGTGTTTTTCCATTAAAAATTTATCAATTTTTCTGGGCAGTTTTTTCTCGCTAAACAAAAAGCCGGTGCATTGAATTCGGTGTTTAAGTGGGAAGGAATAGATTTCGACTTTTTCATCTTCAAACAACAAATTTTTTTCTTTCGCATTGGTATACACCCAATGAATCGGATAATTTAATTGTGTTTCGCTCACCTCAAAAAGGAGGTCCATCATTTTTTTTAAATTCTCAGGGCCATACACGTACAAGGCTTGTTTGCGCCCCAGCAGATGCATGCTACTCAACAATCCGGGCAGACCAAAAAAATGGTCGCCATGCAAATGCGAAATAAAAACATGGTCGATGGCCTGAAATTTGGCCTTGAATTTACGCAATTGAATTTGGGTGGCTTCGCCACAATCGATTAAACAATAACGTTCGGCGATGTTGAGCAATTGCGCACTGGAATTACGGTCGACACTTGGACTAGCGGCAGTAGCGCCTAAAATAAGAAGTTCGAAGCTTTGTTTTGACATTGAAATTTAAAGCTCAAAAGTACAAATACAATTGTAATGGCTTGATTTAATTCGTTTTTGGATGGGTATTGGGTGGATTATCAGCGCTAGGGATTGTAGTGGAAAGCCCACAGCTGCGAGGCTCTGCTCGCAGCGAGGACTTGGAACGAAAAGCCCGACCCCCATGAAGTAGAAAAAACACCCAACACATCCAAGGTTTTTTCACTTCATGGGGGAAGCGCCCAAAAATGACAGAAATGCCATGGATTTGTATAAAGCAGCTATTTTACGTATTTTTGCCAGCCAAAATAAAAGCAAATGACAGGAAAGATAACTTTTACGATGATTAAACCCGATGCTGTTGAAGCCAACAACATTGGTCCAATCTTAGCAATGATTAATAAAGCAGGCTTTACAATCAAAGCATTAAAATATTTAAGTTTAACCAAAGAACAAGCCGGGCAGTTTTATGCCGTGCATAAAGAACGTCCTTTTTACGGCGAATTGGTTGACTATATGAGCAGTGGGCCATTGGTTGCTGCCATTTTAGGTAAAGATAATGCTGTGAGTGATTACCGCAAATTGATTGGCGCTACAGATCCTAGCAAGGCTGAAGAAGGCACCATTCGCAAAATGTTTGCTAAATCAATTGCCGCCAATGCCGTACACGGTAGCGACAGCGATGAAAATGCACAAATTGAATCTGATTTTTTCTTCTCGCAATTAGAGCGTTTTTAAGTCGATTTGATCGATTTTTAAAAGAGGCTGTCAGCAATGAACAGCCTTTTTTTTGCCATAAAAAATAGAAACCACACCACTTATAAAAGCCTGTATAATTTTTTAATAAAAAGAAGCTAGCTTTAGTTTGGATTTTCGGAAATATTTAAACAAATTTGTTAAAATTTAATAATATTTCGAGATATTTGAATCTTGGTCATTTGTTTAAATTGTAAGGTTTTTACGAAGGACTAAAAATTATAAAAAACATATTATACACTATGAAATACAATTTATCTATTAAACTCAGCTCACTATTAGGCACTTTGGCACTGGTTGCTTTTAATCAATTGGTAGAAGCACAATCAAATTTTGACTGGAAATTAGCAGGGCCTTTGTACACCGCCGGAAGGATTCGGAACTTGGTTGTAGATAAAACCGATAATACCGGTAAAACCATGTATTGCGGCAGTACTTCCAGTGGTGTGTTTACATCCACCAATGGCGGCATTAGATGGTATCCAATTAATGACCAGGCCAAGGTTAGAAATATTAGTTACATGGGCCAGGATAAAAGCAACAATATTTGGGCAGCTACCGGCGAAGGATTTTTAAGATATGGGCAAAAAGCAAAAGCCCAACGTGGAACCGGCTTGTATAAGCTCGACTTAAGCACAAAATCATTGGTTCAAGTAAAAGATAGTATTACACTTGGTGGGGTCATCAACAGGATTGCTTTTAGCCCTGTAAACGCCAACAACATAGCCATTGCAAGTAATTTAGGTGTATTAATTTCTACTGATGGAGGTTCTAGCTTTAGTCTTGCTTCAGGTATTACTGCCAGCGCAAATGTGATTTTTGGTTTGGATGTAAAATTTGATAACGCAGGTGTATTGTTTTGTTCAGTGGGTAACGAAAGAGGCGGTACGGGTGTGAATGCAGCTTTTGATGCCATTTCGTCTAAAATTTACAAATCAGGCGATGCAAGCTTGGGCTCTTTTACCGATATTACACCAATATCGGCTATTCTTACCGATTCAAAATATGGCAGAATTGAATTGGCCATTGCGCCAAGCAATAACAGTGTAATTTACGCTTCGTGTGCCAACAAAAATTTAAGTCAGCCTACATCGCCAATCAACAATTCAGCTTCTTTAAAAGGTATTTTTGTTTCTTATGATGCCGGCGCTACTTGGGGATTAATTGCACAAGGCAGTGCTCAGTTAGATCCTTTATCAAACAGTGGTTCAATATCTACAGGTGATTACGCCCATTGTTTATTGGTAAATCCTTCAAATCCTGATCAGCTTTTTATTGGTGGATATAAATTTTGTATGTATACCCGAACCGGTGGCACGAATGCGAGTCCTCTCGGTAGCTGGGTAACTAATATTGCACAAAACTTTTTCAGCACTTCACCTAGTTATTTGCATGAAAACATTCACGACATTAAAATTATTTCAGGTAGTCCTGTTAAGTTTTATTTCGTTACCGATGCAGGTATATACAGATCAATTGATTTAACTTCTGCCAACTCTTTTATCCCCCCATCGTTCCAACCATTTTACAGTGGATTGGTTACCGGTCAATTTAATTCAGTAAGTATTGAACGTTATCCTGTGAATGCTAACGGTGCTACAGTAAATAATGGCACCAACATTACACCACTTTCGGGTTTTATTGGTGGTACAGGTGCAAACGGTTTTATTTATTATAGCGGCCGTGACACTTTGGTTACACAAGAAACCAGTTATATGAGTGGTGATATTTATAATGCAGAATTTTCTAAGGTTTTGGATGGCTCTGCTTTCTTAACGATAGGTAGTGGTGGTTTTTATAGAACCGCCAATGTTAAAAATACGAATCCTAATTTGGTTGATTTTAATGTTTACACAGGTGGAAGCATTGCCGCATTATCGCCTGATGCTAGAACTTTTTTAAACACCGGCTTTAGTACAGGCACACCGTTTAAGTTATGGGAAAATTATGGCAATTTGGCCAATTCGCCTGATAAAGCTATTTTTTATAACGACTCACTGCGTTTACAATATTCAATTTCAGGTGTAAGTTCATTAATTGCAGCCACTAATTTCACCTTTTCTGCCTCACGTCCTAACCGATTTGCAACCATCGACAGTGTTGTAATCAGAACCGGCACGGTTGTATTACCTACCACTACTGGTGCAAATTCTCCGCCTTTCACAGGCACCGACAAGCAAGATATTTGGATTAAAATTCCAAATACCTCATTGCCTTCAAATACCATAAACGTAAGTACAACAACGGTACCTGTGATCTACACTATTACACCATTTAATGGCGCTAACCTCAGTACTTGGGGCCCTGTTGTGAACGCCCCCGCTGCCACGGGAGTAACATTAAATGCTACCACCATGCAAGATGTTATTTCAGTAACTTTTAACAGCCCTCCTTTTGCATCTAAAACAACACCTTCTTTAACGGGTGTGCCTGATGCCGCTGCTTATTACAGGGTTTTTGCGACTGTATTTTACAAGTATAAAGTGGGCGATAGTGTATCCGTTACCGATAATAATATTTCAACAAAAACATTTAAGTACAGCACAGTATTAACTACGCCATTGCGTTGGACTAAAAAATATGTGAATGTCAATCAAAATACCAATGGCCCTAAAACAGGTGTAAATCCTGCCATTGTGTTAAACAAAGCCACCAACCCTTTGGTGAAAATACCAACTTCCCAATCAGCTCGTTTAGCTATGGTATACAATCATCCTTTAATTTCAGCAAATTCATATACAGGTGGGCCAAATCAATATGCAATTGTTGTTTGCAAATCGCCACTGAATCTAAATGACCCATTAAACTTTGTTAGAGTGAGTCAAAGTGGTTGCTTAAGTGATAGTTCGAATGGTTTGAGTCCGCTAATAAATGTACCTATCGCCATATCCGGAAAACCGATCTTATTAGAATGGTCAAAGTCTGGAACTGAAATTTATTATGCAACGGACGATAATAAATTATACCGAGTGTCGCACATTAATGATATTTTTGATTTGTCACCTTCAAGCTATTCAGGTAAATTTTATTCAGATTGTTTTTCTTATGCCAATCCAATCAACTCAGCAAATTTAAATCCTGATTGCCAATATCGCACAACATTAATTGGTTCGTTTGATAAACCAATTACAAGTATTAGCGTAAGTAACGACGATAAAAATTTGGTTGTAACCTTTAACAATCCTACCGCAACCGGAACAACAGGTATTGTAATGTACAACACCAATGATGCGCGTGCCTCTAACCTAAACAGTATTAATTGGCAGAAAAAAGACGCCACTGTATTGGCAGGCAATTTAACTTATTGTTCATTGATTGAAAAAAATGACAACAAGCAGGTATTTGTAGGTACTGATAATGGCATGTTCTACACATCCGACATTACCTCTGCGAGTCCATCTTGGGCCAATGTAAATAACAACCAATTACCTAACGTTCAAATTTTTGACATCAAACAACAAACTTTTGAATCACACAATTGCTACAATTCAGGTCAAATTTATGTTGCCACCAATGGTAGAGGTGTTTGGACATCGGGTAAATACCTCAGCAACTATTATGTTGGAATGAGTGAATTAAACAAACCGGAAGTAGAGAAAAATTTGAGTTTGTATCCTAATCCTAGCAATGGTGAGGTAAACATTATTTTTAACGGCTTTAGCGGCGAAGTGGCCACCATTAACTTAATGGATTTAAATGGCAGAACTGTTAAATCGCAATACATTGGTGAATTGCCGAATCAAGAAGTTGAATACACCATTGACGCAGCTAGTTTAGCGCCCGGTATTTATTTGGTAAATGTGAGCAGCAATTCAGGCATTAAACGTGTAGCCAAACTGATTGTAACTAAGTAACATCCTTTTTTTAATAAAATTAAGCTGCCTTCATCAGGCGGCTTTTTTTTTGTGCCTAATTTAGGGCTTATGAAAAGCACAGAGGCTGATTCGCATTACAATGATTTGGAAAAGATGAGCATTCATGATTTGTTGCAAAACATGAATCGTGAAGACATGTCTGTGCCATTAGCCATAGAAAAGGCTATTCCGCAGATAGAAAAAGTGGTTGAGCAAGCTTATTTAAATTTGAAGTCAGGTGGGCGCATGTTTTATATAGGCGCAGGCACCAGCGGTAGATTGGGAATTGTTGATGCAAGCGAATGCCCACCAACTTACGGCATTGCACATGGCATTGTGATCGGGATTATTGCGGGAGGCGATGAAGCAATAAGAAAGGCTGTTGAATTTGCTGAAGACGACTTGATGCAAGGTTGGTTGGATTTAAAAAGTTTTAATATAAGTGAGCAAGACATTGTGATTGGTATTGCCGCATCCGGTTCTACCCCTTATGTTTGCGCAGCCCTTAAAATTTGCAACACCCACCAAATTGTTACAGCTTGCATAACCTGCAATGCTAATAGTGAAGTAGCTCAAATTGCGCAATTTCCAATAGAAATTGTTGTTGGTCCTGAATTTGTAACCGGCTCTACGCGCATGAAAAGTGGCACCGCACAAAAATTGGCATTAAACATGATCTCTACTTCAGTAATGATTAAACTTGGACGTGTAAAAGGAAATAAAATGGTGGACATGCAGTTAAGCAATAATAAACTCGTTGACAGAGGCACCCAAATGTTGATGCGGAATACGGGGATTAAAGATTATGATGCAGCCAAGGCATTGTTACTAGAGCATGGTAGCGTAAGAAAAGCGAGTGAAGCTTACTTGGGTTAGGCCATCAATTTTAATCGCAAGGCTGTTATTACCTTTTTGGTATAACGCGGAAAATCACCTTGCATCATCCAATTATAATAAGAAGGTTCCTTTTTAAAAACTTCCAACACCGGCTTATCCTTGTGTTTACCAAAGGAAAATACTTCAATGCCATTTTCGTTGTAGACAATTCTTCCGGCCAAATCAACGTTTTTTGTTTTGGTGGAGAAGGTACTTAGTTGAGCAATATCATTGGTGATGGGCTGAAATTTGCGACCGTCTTCATCTTCAAGTTCAACGCCTTCGTATTTAATTAGTTGTTCTTTAAATATTTCGTAAGTGGCCATTGCGTCAGATTCAGCGCTGTGGGCTTTTTCAAGCGGTTTTTGACAATAAAACTTATAGGCCGCCACTAAATTTCGCGGCTCCATAAGGTGAAAAATATTTTGCACATCAATCAAGCGGCGGTTCGTTAAATCAAAATCACATTCTGCTCTTAAAAATTCTTCTGCTAGCAAGGGAATATCGTATTTGTTTGAATTGTATCCCGCTAAGTCGGCATTGCCTATAAAACGTAATAAGTCAGCTGCAGCTTCCTGAAAAAATGGCGCTGTTTTTACATCTTCATCATAAATGCCATGTATTTTCGATACTTTCTCAGGAATTGGCATTCCAGGATTAAAACGCATGGTCTTTATTTCAGTGCTATGATCGGTTTTTAATTTAATGAGAGAAATTTCAACTATTCTATCAGCGCCAATACTTAATCCTGTTGCTTCAATGTCAAGAAAGATAATGGGTTTGTGAAGTTTTATTTGCATGGTGTTTTTTGAATTAAGGATTGGTGATATGAAGCTCCTTTAAAACTTCGGCGTTTGTTTTAGAAATGTGAAAGAAGGCATTAATTTTATTAATCACTTGGTCAAGCATACTATCGGGGCAAGATGCACCGCTTGTAATAATAATACTGATTTGCGCTTTTTCCGGTAAAAAATCTCGACTCAAAATTCTGCATTTATTGTGCAAATTAAAATGGTGTATGGTTTTACTATTTTCAATTTCTTTTTCTGATGAAACAAAATAGGTCTTGAATTTCTGTTCACATAGTTCAACCAAATGCTGTGTGTTACTGCTGTTATAACCGCCAACAACAATGGCCAAATCGGCACTTATTTTGAGTAAACCCAAAGTGGCATCTTGGTTTTCTTTTGTGGCATAACAAAGGGTATCGCGGGTGTCGGCGAAATGATTTTTAATCTCATTATCCGCATATTTTTTAGCCATCATGCTTTTAAGATAATCGGCTATTTCCTGCGTTTCAGTTGCCAGCATGGTGGTTTGGTTAATAACACCAATTTTTTCAAAATGGTTTTGTATGTTAAATCCTTCACTAAATTTATTGGCAAATTCTTGCTCAAATTCAAGCTGCGACTTTTGATTGAAAATAAAAGGAATAAGTTTTTCGGTTTCAGCCATGTCGCGCAGCACTAGTACAGCTTGTGCATCCTTTTCACTTCTCGAAAAAGTGGAGCGTGTTTCTTCATGGTTGTATTTACCGTGAATAATAATGGTATGATTTGAAGCACCGATTTGCTCAGATTTTTTCCAAACGCGTTCAACAAAGGGGCAAGTAGTATTATAGGCCTGTGTTTGT
>JBAXXZ010000075.1:0-8238 GCA_037127575.1 Bacteroidota bacterium
TGGTTGTTGAGCTCGTAAACGCGAAAGTTCAGCAATTTTTGCTTTCATTTTTTTAGAAACTCCTCAACTTCTGCCGTTGTAGGCATGGCGGTAGAACATTCTCGGCGACTTGCAACAATTGCTCCGGCAACATTGGCAAAAGTGAGAATCTTTTCCAAATCCCAGCCTTGTGTGAGGCCATAACAGAACGCTCCACCAAAACTATCTCCAGCACCAAGACCATTAATAACGTTGATTTTTACTGGAGGAACCTGCGCAGTTTGCGTGCGAGACTTTGCCATAACACCCTTGGGTCCCATTTTCACGACAGCTATTTCAACTCCGCGCTCAAGCAAAGCATCGGCTGCACGATGTGGATCCGTTTCAGCGATGGCGACTTCGCACTCTTCGCGATTTCCAATTGCAATCGTCACTTTGCTCAGAGCAATCTCTGCTTGGGCACGAGCCTGTTGTGGTGACTTCCAAAACATTGGGCGGTAATCCAAATCTAAAATCGTATGATCGCGGCGTCCGCGTGCATCCCATGCAACATGGTGAGCCGATGCACTGGGTTCTTCGGATAAGCCGGTGAGAGTTGACCAATAGATTTTGGCACCCTTGATCGCATCAAGATCTAGCTCTGAAGCATTAATGACCATATCGGGGGCCTTGGGAGCGCGATAAAAGTAGAGCGGGAAGTTATCAGGTGGGAAAATTTCACAAAAAACAACTGGCGTATTGAGGCCATCAACTGGCGAGACAAACCTATCGCTCACGTTAAGGCGAATGAGCTCTTGATGGATATATTTTCCAAAAGGGTCATGTCCTGTGCGGGTGATGATCGCAGATTTAAGACCATGTTTAGCAGCAGCTACAGCCACATTCGTTGCACTGCCTCCTAAGTACTTGCCAAAGGTTGTAACTTCTTCTAGTCCAACTCCATCTTGTAGCGGATAAATATCTACGCTGACCCGTCCAATGGTGATGACATCAAATGCTTGTTCTGACATCAGTTCTTCCAACCGAATGAATTGAAATACTGGCGAGAGCGCTCAGAGACGAGAGCGGGGGCGCTCATGGAAGCAACTGGGTACATATCGTGCTCCACGATCGCGTATCCCTTCCATTCCACATCTCGCATCACCGAAGCAATACCAGAGAAATCTATGCCACCTTTTGCAGGTTCTGCAATCACACCACGACCGACGGCTTGAGTGAATGCCAATTCTTCTTCTTGTGCGATCTTCAAAACGCTGGAGTCAATACTTTTGAGATGCATGTAAGGAATTCTGGAGTGACGCTCACGCAACAGCGCCGCCGAATCTCCACCGCGATAAAAGTAGTGACCGGTGTCAAGACACAACTGGGTGAATCTGGAATCTGTTTGATCAAGCAATCGATCTACTTGTTCTGAATATTCAACAACAGTATCTGCATGAGGGTGAAATGCTAAAATCATTCCAAATTCTTCTAAGACTAATTTACCGACCGCATCGCAAGTCTTCACCAGTTGTGACCATTGGGCACCATCTACTGCCGTGGGTGAATTCCAGGATCCATCTAAACCTCTGTAGAGATCTCCCATCATTACAAAGTACTTGGCGCCAAGAGGTGCAGCCAAGCTGGCAATCTGCCGGACCTCTGCAATCTTCTTATCAAACAAATCAGCCGAATACAGATCTGGCGTCATAAGCGTTGCTGCGATTAAGGAGAGGTCTCTCTTTGCTAATTCATCACGCAGAAGATTTACATCAGTTGGTAGATAACCAAATGGGCCAAGTTCGATAATACGATGCCCCGTTGATGCTGCTTCATCGAGAAATTGAGACCAATGTGGTTGCGCAGGATTATCTGGAAACCAGACTCCCCAAGAATCAGGAGCGGTCCCAAAAGTTAACGACATGGTGCAATCCAATCACTTAAGCCCTTGACTGTGAAATGGCTTCAATTGCACTTGCTAAATGAAGTGAAGATGCCAATTCAGGCTCAATTCCCCAAATCTTCAGCATCTCTTGGTAGCGAGATACTTCTTCACGATCTGGGTTTGCCCCAGTTTTGATCGCTCGGATCATCAAATTGCGAGGCGTATGTTCATCGCTGACAAATTCGATCACTTCTGTGCGATAGCCAACGAGCCTAAGAATCTGGGCTCTTAAAGCATCAGTCAACAAATCAGCCAAGCGCTCTTTCAGCAATCCATGTTTTGTGAGCAAGTTCCAAGCCGATTTAGATCCGGATTTAAATTTGCCGCAAAACGTTGGCAATTATGGTGGCCGTTTAAATATTATCCGAGAAGGTTTTAGTTTTATGAGTGAGTATGCTTATAAAATCAACGACCCTTCATCAGATAATAAATTTTCTTTTAAATCAGGCGAAGCATTTTTTACTTCATTATCATACGCCACCAAAGGCTTTTCGTTTTTAATGCAGGGCAAGCGAATTGATAACATGAGTTACAGAAGCGATCGCAATGAATCATTACAAAGTTTATTAATTAATTATTTACCGGCCACCACCAAACAACATACCTACTCAATGTTGGCTTTAAATCCTTACGCCACACAATTAAGAGGCGAATTGGGCGGCATGGCAGAGCTACAATACAAATTTAAGAAGGGCTCATTATTGGGCGGTAAATATGGCACTGAAGTCACAATCAACTATTCTAGTGCCAATGGTTTAAAACCGGTAGGTGTGAATGATTCAACCACAAAAATGACTTTTTACAAAACCAATTACAGTGATATTGGTAAAGCCTATTATTCCGACTTCTTTATTGAAGTCAACAAAAAAATTACCAAAAAATGGAAGACAACATTTGTTTATGCCAACCAATTTTACAATAGAAATACCATTCAATTTGCTGCCGATAATGCAGGATACAGAAATCTAAAAACCCATATTGGTGTGGCAGATATCACTTACAAATATGCTTCATCGGCTTCCATTCGATTAGAAATGCAAGGTTTATTCACTGAAAACAATAAAATGATTTCAAACTCAAACTTAGTTGCCAAAGGCAGCTGGGCCACAGCCCTCTTAGAATGGACGCCTTCAGGCAATTGGTTTTTTGCGGTTTATGACCAGTACAATTACGGCAATCCCGATAAAAATTTACAAATTCATTATTACTTGGGCACTTTTGGGTATAACAAAGATGCGCACCGTATTCAAATTAGTTATGGTAAACAAAGTGCTGGTATTTTTTGTGTTGGCGGAGTATGCCGAACGGTGCCTGCCTCAAATGGTATCACAATTTCAATTACAAGCAGTTTTTAATTAACTTAGTATAATGAAATCCAAACTTTTTTATATACTCATTACCTTGTCGGTCTTCTTGCTTTCGTGTGACAAAGTATCGCAACCCAATCCACATCAGTTCGATAATACCGATTGTAAACAAATTAACCCCATCCTGAAAAACAATTTTTCGGTAAGCGGTTTTAGAAAGGTATTATTAGAAGATTATACTGGCCACTACTGCGGCAACTGCCCGCCTGCGGCAACCAAAGCCGAAAGTTTAGCGGCCACTTACGGTTCGAGCCTTGTTGTAATTGCCAACCATGTGAGTGAACAATTTGCCAAACCAAACCGCGATACAAGCTCCTTATTTTACCGCGAAGATTTTAGAAATCCTACTTCTACCGAATGGGATGTGGCATTGGGCATGTCATCAGCGGGCTTGCCAAAAGGGGCTGTAAACCGCATTCAAAAACCAACCTATCCACAAAATATTGGTGTTTGGTCTTCATTGGTGCCTGTAGAATTGGCCAAACCGCAAAGTGTGAAACTCGATATTTCTACCAGCTACGACCCCACAAAAAAAATATTGGATGTAAAAGTAAAATCCACTTTCTTGAGCAGCATAAATGCCGATGTGTATTTATCACTCGTCATCACACAAGATAGCGTCATCTCCGAACAAAAAGATTATTTGTTGCCTCCAAGTCAGGTTACCGATCCTGAAGATCCTGATAAACGCGTTAATTACCGCTTCGATCACATTGTGGTAAACAGCTTAAACGGCACTTGGGGCGATTTAATTAAAAAAACACCAAGCACCGGCGATACCGCCACCATCAACAAAAATTGTGTGAGCATTGGTAAGTGTTTTTATAAAAGTTTAGTCTGTACCAACGACAATCATCTATCATTGGTAGCCTTTGCTTACAATGCCACTACCAAAGAAATTTTGCAGGTAGAAAAAATAAAATTGCGCTAATTTTTTAGCAAAAAATTATTTTCACACAAACTATTTTTTCAGATTTTTTGGGCGCAGCCTTCAGCAAAATTTTTGAATACACCATCATGCTTGCTGCAGGCCCGGGCTTTCCTTCCGCCGTGCTTGTCTTTGCCCTGTGTGTTTAATGCTGTGGGGTCTGCTTCTGTTCATCACCAGCCTCCTCGCTTAACACACACAGGGCAAAGCCTGCGCCCGGCTTCGATTCTTCCGATAGCTATCAGAACCGTTGCGCTTCTTGTGCTTTAAACCCCTCGAAATGCTTTAAAAAATAAAATGGTATTAAAATTTCCCATCACCACCAAATCAGCGGCAACAAAATGAATCAATCATTAAAAAATACTGAAGATAAAATAAACAAAGCCTAATACTGCTCTTTACTATTCGGAAAATCTTTGGATTTTACATCAGCAATATATTGTTTAAAGGCATTACCCATGCTTTCATATAAATTTAAATAACGTCTTAAAAAACGCGGATTAAACTCATGTGTCATGCCCAACATATCGTGTGTTACCAATACCTGCCCGTCGACACCGCCGCCGGCACCAATACCAATTACAGGAATAGAAATACTTTCAGAAACTTTTTGTGCCAATGCAGCAGGAATTTTTTCAACTACCAAAGCAAAACACCCATACTGCTCTAATAATTTAGCATCCTCAATTAAACGATCGGCTTCATCTTCTTCTTTGGCCCTCACGGTGTAAGTACCAAACTTATAAATGCTTTGCGGGGTTAAACCCAAATGTCCCATCACCGGAATACCGGCAGTTAATATGCGCTCAATACTTTCTTTAATTTCGCGACCGCCTTCCATTTTAACGGCATGAGCGCCGCTTTCTTTCATGATGCGAATGGCAGAGTACAAAGCTTCTTTTGAATTGGCTTGGTACGATCCAAAAGGTAAATCAATCACCACCAATGCCCTATTTACGGCACGAACAACACTACCAGCATGGTAAATCATTTGATCGAGTGTAATGGGTAATGTGGTTTCATGGCCGGCCATTACATTACTGGCGCTATCCCCAACCAAAATCACATCAATGCCCGCGCTATCAATAATCTTCGCCATCGAAAAATCATAGGCCGTTAACATGGCTATTTTTTCTCCACTCTTCTTCATTTCAAGAAGGGTGTGTGTAGTCACTTTTTTTATTTCCTTATGAACCGACATAATTTAATTGGTATAAACAAAAAACCCAACCTGTTGGTTGGGCTTCTTTGAATGAATGTCTTAATAGTTAGAAAACCCTTGTTTGTCGGTAATTTTATGTTCAATCAACAAACCTACACATGCCGCATTGGTGGCTTTGTGTTTATCCTTTTCAGTTGCTCCTTGCGGCACCATTACCTCAATAATTAATTGTCGTGTACTAACGCTTTGAAATTCAAAAACCTGTGAATCATCAGCGGTTTTATTATCAAATAACAATTCATTGGTTCTAGAATCAAAAATTTTGTAATTCACTTTTTCACCAATAATGGTTTCGCAGCAAACTGAAATTCTGTAGTCCATGTTTTTATAAATTACGCAACGCAATTTCGACACCATGCCTTGGTTAAACAAACCGCTCTTGCTTTGTGCATTGTATTGCCATGCGCTTCCCTTATCTTCATCATCCATTTTACAATATTTGCGATGATAATTACCACATACACTTGTTTGAGAAAAAACTGCAGTGGCAGATAAAAATGAAACCACTAGAATTAAAAAATATTTCATATCAAATAATGTTATTTAGTTAATGTATAAGAATTACGAATCGATTTAATTTTTTCTACAATCGAAGTGTAAACTTCTTTTGTCATCACCAACTCAGTACCGCCTTCCAATGTTTTTTCCTTGGCGTTTTTAGTTTTAACAGCACCTTTGGCTTGTTCTTCTTTAATGGTATTGTATTGTGCCAACAAAGATTCAAAATCGGCTTTCACGCCGGCAACACCCGGATCGGCTTCGTGTTTTTTTAAATACTCAATCAAATTTTCTAAAGTGTATTTTTGATCTGCCAAACGCTCTACAATAGGACTATTTGGTTCGTATTTGGCCAAATTTACGGCAATGAAAATACTTTCTAACCAACCGCCCGCAACAACCAATGCCAAAGTTGGCCCTTGTTTGCTGTCTTCTAAAGCATCAAATGATGAAAAATAAACATCGTCAGTAATTACCGCCAACGAATCAGGCATTGAAATGTTTGCTTCAATACGTTTTAAGGTTTCGGGCTTAATGGCAGTTGACACGCCAATTTGATCACCCATAATTTTAACCACCTTAAAGTATTTTAATGCTTCTGAACCTATTTCAAAAATACTGCAATAACTTAAATCACAGCTGTAAATACCAAAGTTCAATCCTTTTGATTTGGCATCAGAATACGTTTTTTGATTTGAAGGTGGATTTAAAAAGCTGGTGTTCTTATTGTTTTGACCACCCACCATTTTAATAAACGTAAGCATTTCACCCGGCGATGGTACTTGGAAAAATGTTTCTGAAACGGCATCAGATTTTGGCTCTTCTGTTTTAGGCGCTTCGGCTCCTTCTGAATCATCTGATTTTTCAGGACTACCACAACTGCTCAAATAAAACGCAGATACTACTGATAAAAATAATAATGTTGATTTCTTCATTTTAATCATTTTTTATTTTACTAAAAACAGATTGTTGTTCGCCCTGTTTTCTTCGTTTGAAATTATTCTTAAATATAAAGTTTTTTTAGCTTTTAATTAATTTATTTACCAATTCGGCAGCTTCATAAAACTGAATGGCCGAATACACTTTTAAACCCGATTCATCAATTAATTTCTTCGCCAACTCGGCATTGGTGCCTTGCAAACGAACAATAATCGGCACTTCAATATTGCCCATGTTTTTGTAAGCATCCACAATGCCTTGTGCTACCCTGTCGCAACGAACAATACCACCAAAAATATTCACCAATATGGCTTTAACATTTTTGTCCTTTAAAATGATTCTAAAGGCTTTTTCTACGCGCTCTGCGTTTGCTGTACCGCCTACATCCAAAAAGTTGGCAGGCTCTCCTCCGCTTAATTTAATGATGTCCATGGTGGCCATTGCCAATCCTGCTCCATTTACCATGCAACCAACGTTGCCATCCAACTTCACGTAATTTAATTCCGCTAATCTTGCTTCTACATCTGTAGGATCTTCTTCAGTGATATCACGCATGGCTTCGTATTGCGGATGACGGAACAAACCGTTATCATCAAACGACACCTTGCTGTCAACAGCAACAATTTTATCGTCACTGGTTTTTAAAACCGGATTAATTTCAAATAACGAGGCATCAATCGATTCGTATGCTTTGTACAATGAACTTACAAACTTCACCATTTCTTTAAAGGCATTGCCGCTTAAGCCTAAATTAAAAGCAATTTTTCTGGCTTGAAATGCTTGTAAACCAACACGCGGATCAATCTCTTCTTTCCAAATTTTTTCAGGCGTATGCTCGGCAACATGCTCAATGTCCATGCCGCCCTCGGTACTGTATACAATGGTATTGTGTCCTTTGGCTCTATCCAACAAAACGCTCATATAAAACTCTTTGGTTGGTGTTGCACCCGGATAATAAACATCCTGAGCAATCAACACTTTACTCACCAATTTACCTTTAGCGCTTGTTTGTGGGGTAATTAAATGCATACCCAAAATTTGACTTGATTTTTCTTTTACCTCATCCAAATTTTTAGCCAATTTCACCCCGCCGCCTTTTCCTCTGCCGCCTGCATGAATCTGTGCCTTCACCACAACCCAATCGCTATTGTATTTGGTTTTTAATTCTTTTGCTGCTTCTACAGCTTCTTCGGGACTATGTGCAAGAATACCTTCTTGAATTGCTACGCCGAAACTTTTTAAGATGCTTTTACCTTGGTATTCGTGAATATTCATACAAAAAATTAGTGGTTCAAATGTAAGCTTTTATTTGCAATTGAAAAATGTATCAAAAAAAAACCCGGCCTAAAACCGGGTTAATTATGTATGACGAATATCTATC
>JBAXXZ010000076.1:0-8177 GCA_037127575.1 Bacteroidota bacterium
ATTTTACGTAAAAAATTATGAAAACCACTTGTTTTATCCATAGAAATCTATCGGAACGCGGGCGCAGTTCATGGTGCTTTAATTTTTTCGAACATGCCAAATCTTAACGAGTTCACAAAAGCTACAAATACGCATATAACCGAGGGTTTAAAATGCCTTAGCGCCAAGGATTGAAAGGAAGCCCGCGCGAAGCCATTTGCAAAATAATTGTTGGCTGAAGCGGCAACCGAAGGAAGCCACTGCAAGCCTACAATTATAGCAAATGGCTAGCGAGGCTGAAGAGAAAGCCTGTTAAGGCGCCCGAAAAATAAAATCAAATAATTAGATAAACCATCGTCTCAACAATCATCTAATTAATTTGCGCAACAATTAAAATATGTAGTAATTTGTTTTATGGAAGACAACAACCTGATTTTTGGAACGCGTGCGGTGATTGAAGCCATTGAGGCCGGTAAAGACATTGAAAAGATTCTTTTACAAAAAGGCCTTTCAAATGAATTGTACCATCAGTTGAGACAAGCATTGCGAGGGCAAACCATCCCTTTTCAATTTGTACCACCTGAAAAGATGAAGCGTCTCACCGACAAAAATCACCAAGGCGTAATTGCCTACCTCACCGAAATTACCTATTACGAAACCGAGAATTTGCTTGATTTGGTTTATACATCGGGCAAAACACCACTTCTACTCATATTGGACAGAATAACCGATGTGCGGAATTTTGGTGCCATCGCTAGAGGAGCCGAATGTGCCGGTGTTGACTTCATCATTATACCAAATCGCGGTGCCGCACAAATTAACGGCGATGCCATTAAAACCAGTGCAGGCGCCCTTCACCGCATTAAAGTTTGTAGAGAAGACAATTTAAAACAAACCATTGAATTTTTGAAATCAGGCGGCATACAAATTGTTGCTTGTCATGAAAAAACCGATCATTTGCTCTACGATGCCGACTTCAACAAACCAACAGCCATTATTATGGGAAGCGAAGAAAACGGGATCAGCCAAGAATATATTAAGCGCAGCGACATACAAGTAAAAATTCCAATGATTGGGCATACCGCTTCTTTAAACGTTTCTGTGGCCAGTGGCATTGTTTTGTTTGAGGCTGTGAAACAAAGAATGGGTATAAAATAGTTTTAAAATTGCCTGCATAAACCATTAAACAAATCGCTTATGCCAAGTACAGTTGAACATTTAATTGAAAAAATTTCCTCAAATACGCAGGATTGTATTCATTTTTTGAATGCCTGTGAAGAATCGGCATTAAAGCATCATCAACATGCAACATGGTCGGCATTCGACATCTTGGAGCATTTGGTTTTAACCGACAAAATGGTGTATATCATGTTGCGCAGACCATCCAACGAACAGGCCAATTCAACAAATATTATTGGCGAAAATATTTTGGAAGATAAAATTGTGCAACAACGCCACCTTAAATTAAATGCCCCCGATAGCCTGCAGCCTAAAGGACTTTACACTTCACGCGCTGCTTGCGAAGAGGCCTTTTTAAAAATTCGGGGAAAATACCTGCACGATTTAAATACACATCAAATTGTTGCTGACAACCGCATATACAAGCATCCCTTTTTAGGCAACATGACGGTAAGCGACTGGTTGCTTTTTATTGTGTACCATAACCAAAGGCATCTACTGCAAGCACAAGAACAAATTAAAAACGCGACTATTTAAGTCGGCTTATTTGAAGACTATCGTTTTTAAGTCGGCACTCAAATTCCACTTGATTTAGGGTATATCCCGACACATCCATATCATCATCGGCTAATGTTTGTGCAGATAAATGAATCCTCCTTGCCTCTAAAATTGCCACTATACTTGTATTTGCATATGCAGGCGGATCAACAATTGAAAATAATTCCGATAATAAAATGGTTTGCATTTTGCCGGAATTGTTTACATAGGTGCCAAGAATATACGTTCCGTTGAAAACAGGACAAGCTTCGTAGCTATCAATTTTTACCATCCAAAGAAACAATGGTTTTTGATTTTGCAAATTTATTTTACCAAGCCCAAAAGCAGCCGTATTTTGAACCATGCCAATATCGAGTTGCTTTACATATTCGGCGTAAGCATTGTTTTGTTTGAGTGAATCGATGTAACAAAATTTTTCCAACGGAACCAATACATCCTGATTCAATGAATCTCTTGAAATGCTTGATCTGAAGCCTTGCACAAATTGGTAGGCAAGCGATTGTGTGGTATCGGCCCTCATTAAATAAGCACTATCTAATTTTAAAGGTAAAACAATTCCTTCGTAAATGTTTTATCTAATTGCGCCCCAATTTCATTATTGTCATTGGCTTTTTCCTCCTTGTGGTTAACGCAAGCAGCAAGAAAAAACACAATGGGCATTATGGCTTTTTTAAGCATGACAGGGAATCGTTTAAAACCGTTAATGTAACCGGTGTTAGTCCTTGCAAAATAAAGTTCAATTGTTTAGCGCCTTTGCGTGTTAAATCAATGCAGCGCTTTGAGCTTTTAGGCAACCTGTCGTTGATGCGAACAATTATTACACTGTCGTTTTTGGTGTTATGCACTTTTACAAGGGTGCCGTACTTTAAACATTTGTGCGCTGCTGTGAGGCTATCGTGTCGAAAAACCTCACCGCTGCTGCAGCGTCGTCCTTCAAACTTCTTGGCATAATAAGACGCAATTCCCTTTTCAGAAATAATAGAATCGGCTTGACTTTTTGCGAAAAAGCAGCTAAAACAAAAAAGCAAGAACACAATTTTCTTCATTGCTTTAAATTAATAAATTTTATTTTCATGATATGATTATTATATTTACTATAGGTACCAAGTTGTTTTATGTTATTAAATAAGCATTATGAAAAAAATATTCATTAATCTATCAATTTTTTTTATTGTCTTAATCGGCCTAGCCGGATTGATATGGTCTTATTTTTGGTGGGCATACGTTGTGGCCATTCCAATTATACTGGTTGGTATTTCCGACATTTTTCAGAAAAAACACTCCCTAAGAAGAAACTTCCCTTTTATTGGCCGCATGCGCTGGTGGGCCGAGTGGATGCGCCCTAAAGTATACCAATATTTTGTTGAATCAGATACCGATGGCGCACCTTATAACAGATTAAGCCGCACCGTTATTTATCAACGCGCTAAAAAAGTAAACGACAGTATTCCCTTTGGCACCCAATTAAATGTTTATGAAACCGGTTATGAATGGTTGAACCATTCCATCAATCCTTTGCCTTTAGAACACGGCGAACACGATCCGCGCGTGTTGGTGGGTGGGCCGGATTGTAAACAACCATATTCTGCAAGCATTTATAATGTGTCGGCCATGAGTTTTGGTTCATTGAGTCAAAACGCCATCATGGCTTTAAACGGCGGTGCCAAATTGGGCAACTTTGCGCATAATACCGGTGAGGGCGGTTTAAGTCCTTACCATTTGGAACCGGGAGGCGACATTATTTGGCAAATAGGTACCGGTTATTTTGGATGCAGGCATCAAGACGGCACATTTAATCCAGATGCATTTAAGGAAAGAGCACATTTGCCCAATGTAAAAATGGTAGAAATAAAATTATCGCAAGGGGCAAAACCCGGACACGGCGGTATATTGCCGGCCGCGAAGGTAACCGATGAAATTGCGAAAATACGTTTGGTAGAAAAAGGAAAAGATGTTTTATCACCTTCATATCACCGCGCATTTAATTCGCCAATGGGTTTACTCAACTTTGTAAAACAATTGCGTGAGTTAAGCGGCGGAAAACCTGTTGGATTTAAATTGTGTATCGAACAAAAGAGCCAGTTTTTGGCCATTTGCAAAGCCATGTTAAAAACAGGCATCATGCCCGATTTTATTACCGTTGATGGCGGTGAAGGTGGAACAGGCGCAGCACCCGTTGAATTCAGCAATTCGGTGGGCATGCCCTTGCGCGAAGGATTGGCATTTGTTTATGATGCCTTGCATGGATTTGGCATTAAAAAACACATTAAAATTATTGCTTCAGGTAAAGTGCATACAGGTTTTGATTTGGTAAAGAATTTTGCATTGGGTGCTGATATGTGCAATGGAGCACGCGCCATGCTGCTAGCCGTTGGATGTATTCAAGCCCTGGAGTGTAATAAAAATACTTGTCCAACGGGCGTAGCGACCCAAAACCCCGAGCTTTATAAAGGTTTAGATGTTGCAGATAAGAGAGTAAGGGTAAAAAATTTCCACGATGAAACTGTAAAAGCCGCGGTTGAATTAATGTCCGCCGCCGGTATTAAACACCCAAGCGAATTGCATCGCTCTCATATATATAGAAGAGTGAATGCCGCTCAAATTCAAACTTATGCTGAAATGTATCCTTACTTATTGAAGGGATCTTTGTTAGAAGCACCATATCCTAAAGGTTGGGAGCTGGATGTAATGCACAGCACCGAAGAGAGTTTTGATAATGTGGTGAAGATGGCCTAGTGCTATGGAACGCAGATGACGCAGATTTTTTAAGATTGAATTTGATTCTTTCTAATTCGTGAAAATTAGTGGAATTCGTGGCTAATTATTCAGCATTAATCCACTCTATCTGCATCCTCAGTGTTCTATTACCCTAAAGCTCCTCCTGAATCTCCAACCAGCGCATCGATTTTTCATCCAAAGAATCGCTGACAGTTTTTAATTCATTTGAAATTTTTTGAATTTCCGCAAAGTCGGTGATACCACTTGCCAATTTGTTCTCCAAGTCTAATTTCTGTTTTTCTAATTTGGGAATGTCTTTATCTAACTGCTCGAGTTCGTGTTTAATTTTAAAGGATAATTTTTTTGCAGGGCCCACAGGGGCGCTCGCTTCAATCACTTTTTTTTCTTCGATTGGTGCTTCCACAATTAACTCCGGCATGGGGTCATTTTTATGTGTGGCCTTCCAAGTGCGGTATTCGGTATAATTGCCCGGAAAATCTTTAATGGCGCCATCATCTTCTAAAACAAAAGTATGATCAACCAAACGGTCAATAAAATAACGGTCGTGTGATACAATCAACACACAACCTTTAAACTCTTCTAAAAAATCTTCAAGTGTTTGTAAGGTCACAATGTCCAAATCATTGGTTGGCTCATCCAATATTAAAAAATTAGGATTCTTCATTAACACCGTGAGTAAAAACAACCTTCTTTTTTCGCCGCCGCTTAAAGTATGCGCATAACTAAACTGTACATTGGGTGTAAAATTAAAACGTGTGAGCAATTGTGATGCGGAAAGGCTGGTACCGTTAGCCAATGGAATATGCTCAGCAATATCGCGTACAATTTCAATAATGCGTTTATCTTGATTAATCACCATGCCGCCTTGTGAATAGTACCCAAACACAATGGTATCGCCCAAGGAAACTTTGCCGCTATCAACCTGTTCCTTTCCTTGAATGATGTTTAGCAAGGTGGTTTTACCCGTTCCATTTTTTCCAACCACACCAATTTTTTCACCTGGAATAAATGTATAGGTGAAGGCTTCACTCAGGATTTTTTTGTTGGGAAAAGTTTTGGTGATGTTGTGCAATTCCACAATTTTAGAACCCATGCGTTGCATTTTGGTGGTGAGCTCTAATTTCTTTTCAATGCGTTTTTGTTTGGCCTTTTTTTCAATTTCATAAAAAGCATCCACACGCGATTTCGACTTGGTGCCGCGGGCTTTGGGCATTTTGCGCACCCAAACAATCTCCTTGCGGTATAAGTTGCGGGCCTTATCAATTTCAGCACTGGCGATTTGTTCGCGCTCAGCTTTCTTCTCTAAATAATAATCGAAGTTGCCTTTGTATTCGTATAAGTTGTGATTATCAATTTCAATAATGCGATCACAAACCTCATCCAAAAAATAACGGTCGTGGGTAACCAGCAAAATACTTATGGAAGCATCTTGCAAATAATTTTCGAGCCATTCAATCATTTCAATGTCGAGGTGATTGGTAGGCTCATCCATGATGAATAGGGTGGGCTTATTGATTAAGGTAAGCGCCAAGGCCACACGTTTTTTTTGTCCCCCCGACAAGGTGCTGATAATTTGTGTGGTATCTCGAATTTCTAAGCGTGATAAAATTTCAACGATGTTTTTTTCGTAATGCCAAGCATCCAAATGGTTCATTTCATTTAGGGCGTCTTCCAGTTTTGTAGCCACATCATCGCTGTGGTTGGTTTCGCTGAGTTTAATCACAGCATCATAATTTCTAATGCAACGCACAAAAGCATTATCGGCGCCATCAATGAGTTGTTGAATGCTTAAGGTTTCATCAAAAGCAAAGTTTTGGTCCAAAAAACCAACGGTGGTGTCTTTTCGAAACACCACTTCACCTTCATCGGCAATTTCAATGCCTTTTAATATTTTAAATAATGTTGTTTTGCCCGAACCGTTTTGTGCCACCAAGGCCACTTTTTCGCCATAGTTAATGCCAAAACTAATTTTGTTAAACAATACTTTGGCGCCATAGGCTTTGGAGAGGTTATTGATGGAGAGTAGATTCATGGAATGATTTAATTTTAATAGAATTCATGGAATTGCCTTTTTTTCTTGTTTTTGTTAGCAAGGCTATTTCATGGGCGGCAAAGGTAGGTAATCCATCTTTTATTCCACTTATAAATTTGTACCCTACTTATTTATAGTTGTTAATCATTAAAAATTACTTAAGTAGAATCAATTATTTGTTCACTTTTTTTGGGCGCCCAATCGCGCTTTCCGTTCCAAGTCTGTTTGTCCTTAGCTGTGCTTGTATGTTTGCGGTAGCTTCCTTTGGTCGCTTCCTCAACCAACAAGCACATTGCAAAGTCCTGCACATCCTTTCCACTTCAATCGCTGGCGCAGCTCTTTGTAATCTGACAATTCGTTTTTCTTCTCATTTCTTAAAATCAAACATTTACTTTTAAGGAAAATTAATGCTATTCAAGACTATTAATTTTTCAATTACATGCAAATATTCATAAGTCCCCAGAATTTTTTGAAGCACGATTATTTAGCCAAACAATTTTTAAATCACTAACACGCCTAAAGTTTTAGGAATTATATGTAACTCTAAACAACTTATGTCGAATCAAAAACCAAATATGATTAGTGAACAAGAAAAACTGCGCATCCGCTTAAAGATTTGCCACACAGAAAGGTTTCGCGCTTTGATGCGTTTAATTAAACTCAATCAAAGACTTAAATCAGCAAAATTAAATCCATAAAAAACCCCGCTGTTTTAGCGAGGTTCTTCATTAATAAAAATCAATTTTAATTCACTTTGCTATAATCTTTACTTGAAGCCACAGCACCGTTTTCATCCCAAGTGGTCCAAACGCCGGTTTTAAGGCCATCGTTATAATTCATTTCGAAGCGTTTGTTGCCGTTATCGTCGAATACCAACCAAGTGCCGGTTTTCTTACCTAAGCTATAAAAAGCGATGGCTGAAATTTTTCCGCTTTCACTGTAACGAATCCATTTTTGGTCTCTTTGTCCTTTAGTAAAACTGCCTGTTTCCATTTTTGCGCCTGAAGCATAAAAATAAGTCACATCGCCTTCAATGATCCCTTCCTTAACTGTTAAATCGGCTTTTAAATTATTGTGTGTAGTTGAAATAATGCCGTTAAACAATTCACCGTCACTATCAATATATAATCCCTTTTCGTTTTGAACCTGAGCGCTTAGGAAGCTTGCACTGAAAGCTGCAATAAGCAAAAAAAACATTTTTTTCATAGTACTTTGTTTTTAAGGTTTCGAAAATTAACTTGAATACTATTATCAAATCATTTTCTTAAAACAAAGGTATTAAATTAATGTTTTGGAAACGTGGGGTTAATGAAAAGATAACGTTTACTTTACCCAAAGCTAGTTTGATTCTCTGTGAGCCTTTATTGACAAGGCTTTTAAAGCTCTTTTAGGATTAATTCGGAGAAATAATTCAATTTATTTGAGGAAAGCATCAATGGCTCGAAGCCGATGGTATTAATTTCTACTGTGAGGTTTTTGTTCGGATCCAATTGTAATTTAAATTCTCCTTCCAAATTAGCATAAACCAATTCGCCGGTTTCTACAATTTTGATTTCTGCACCTGCTACTGACTCACCGTGTTTGTTCAATACCTTCCCGCTAACGGTCTTAACTGCGGGCTTATCATTTCCTGCAGATAAATCAACTTGAATTAAGCTGAGTAGAATAATGAATATAAATAGAGTGCTTT
>JBAXXZ010000077.1:0-8153 GCA_037127575.1 Bacteroidota bacterium
CTATTGAATTTCTTATCTTTAATTTAAATGGATTCTATGAATAAAAAAATAAGCTTCCTGTTGTGGTTTTGTTTTAGCGCTTGGCTCATGGCTGCCCAAGACTCATTGCGTCGATCCGAATTGGGCTCCACAATCCTAACCGTTAATTCATTTAATACAAATTATACTTACGCTCAAAACCGACCATCGTTTGAGATTTTGAACGGCTTGTTTTACCGATTCAATAAAAACCGCAACAGTTATAGGGCTTTAATCAGTTATAGTGAAAATAAAATTGATTTTAAATCGCCCCCTGAATTTACTGAAGGAAAGAGCGGTAATGTGAGCAATAAAAATTTTATGCTTGGTGCCGGCATGCAACGTAATTTAAAAAAGAACAAAGAGTGGCTTTATGCATTTGTGGATTTGTGTTATCGAAACACATTTTCTACAGGCACTAATATTGGCGGAGGATATAGAGACACCTACTCAAGCAGTGCCAATGGCCTCGATGCTTATTTAGGGCTTGGCTTTAAATTCAAAATTGCAAAACAATTGTGCTTGTCGCCCGAACTTACTTATAATATTTATTTTGGACGCAGTGACGCCAAGTTTAATTTTGGCAGTGTTGCCTCGAATTCTGTGTCATATGACCTCAACATAAAAAGCATTTTAAAAATTCATTTTACGGCAAAGTTTTAAATAGATAATTTGTTTTTAAAATGTAAACAATGCATCAGCAATATCAGATATTCTATAGATTTGCAAAGTGATTGATGACTTTTCGGAAAATATTAAAAACAGATTAAAATCCCTGCCCGAAAGTCCGGGTGTTTACCAGTATTATGATGCCGAAAATACCTTGTTGTATGTTGGCAAGGCAAAGAATTTAAAAAAACGGGTTTCCTCCTACTTTAGCAAAGAACACGATAATGCCCGCTTGCGTTTGATGGTGCGAAAAATACAGGAGATCAAAACCATCAATGTTAATTCGGAACTCGATGCTTTGTTGCTTGAAAATAATTTGATTAAGAGTTTAAAGCCGCGCTACAATGTAAATTTACGTGATGACAAAACTTACCCTTGGATCATCATTAAAAAGGAACGTTTTCCGCGCGTGTTTTATACACGTAAACAAATTAAAGACGGTAGTGAATATTTTGGGCCTTATCCCTCAGGCAAAAGTATGCATGCCTTGCTCGACATGATTCGGCAAACTTATCCCATTCGAACTTGTGCATTAGATTTAAGTGAACAAAAAATTCAGCAAGCCAAATACCGACCATGTTTGGAATTTCACATTGGCCGATGCAAGGCACCATGTGTAAACAAACAGAGTGAATTAGAATACAATGGCTACATGCAAGAGATTCGCCAAATTATTAAAGGTGATTTAAATTTTGCCATTCGCGATTTAAAAGAAAAAATGTTGGAAGCCTCTACCCGCCTTGAATTTGAGCAGGCTGATGAATTCAAACAAAAAATTGAAGCATTAAGTACTTACCAAAGCAAATCCACCATTGTGCACCCCTCCATTACCGATGTGGATGTGGTGAATTTAATATCGGATGAAAAAAGTGCCTTTGTGCATTACTTTAAAATAATCAACGGGGCCATTGTACAATCACAAACTATAGAGCTAAAAAAGAAATTGGATGAAAGTGATGATGAATTGTTGCTATTTGCCATCTTCGAATTTAGAAACAGATTTAAGAGCAGCTCGAAAGAAATTTTAGTACCCTTTGCACCCGACATTGAATTGCCTGAATTAACTTTTAGTGTGCCAAAAATTGGCGATAAAAAACAACTTTTGCTTTTGTGTTACAAAAATGCCTTGGCATATAAACAAGAGCGCGACAAACAAATCGCCCTTACCGATCCGGCTCGACACACCGAACGCATCATGAACCAAATGATGAAAGATTTACGCATGAAGGTGCAGCCGCGCCGCATTGAAGGTTTTGATAATAGCAATATTCAAGGCCATTACGCCGTGAGCGCCATGCCGGTATTTATTGACGGTAAACCTGCCAAAAAAGAATACCGTCATTATAATGTAAAAACGGTGGAAGGTCCTGATGATTTTAAAACAATGGAAGAAGTGATTTACCGGCGTTATTCGAAAGTAATTGAAGAAAACCTTGAGATGCCACAATTGATTGTGATTGATGGCGGCAAGGGGCAATTGGGCGCAGCGGTTGAAAGTTTGAAAAAACTCGGTCTCATGGGTAAAGTAGCCATAATAGGCATTGCCAAACGTTTAGAAGAAATTTATTTTCCCGGCGATCCGCTTCCTTTGTACTTGGATAAACGCAGTGAAAGCCTCACCATTATTCAGCATATTCGTGATGAAGCCCACCGCTTCGGTATCACGCATCACCGCAACAAACGCAGCCGCGAAACATTTAAAACCGAACTCAACGACATTAAAGGCATTAGCGATAAAACAGCCGAAAAAATATTGATTGCCTTAAAAAGCGTAAAACATATTAAAGAGGCAAGTTTGGAGGAACTGAGCACAGCCATTGGCCAAGCCAAAGCAAAATTAATTTACCTACATTTTCATCCTTATGAGAACAACAAGCAATAGCATTTTACTTTTTTTAATCACAAGCTTCCTAACGGTTAGTGCAATAGGGCAAAATAATCTACGACTTTTGTCTGCCACTGGTGAGCCCATTAAAGTGAGTCTCAATAAACGCATAATAAACCAAACACCTGAAGCCGAGGTGTTGATTGAAAACGTTTTAGGTGATACCGTTCAAATAGGCATTGAATTTGAAAACAAACAACAATACAATAAGGTGATTTATTTAGTAAATCAAGGCAAACACGACAGCCACAAGGAACATGGCTATTTTGTGCTTCACAAAGGTACTGAGCTGCGTATTGATTTTAGTGGCATTTCTGAAATAATTGAATTACCAAAAAATATTGTGCCGAAAAAACCGCAAGCAGATTCAAGTTTGTTAGGAAACAAAAAAACCATTGCACATTTGTACGAAATGAAAAACAACCAAATTGAATTTTTTAATAATCTACCTTCAAAGGGACATTGCACAGCCGCCATGCCAGAGATTTACCTTGGCTATTTCACACAACTGATGAAGAAAAATGAAAAGTTGGATGAGCGTTTATATCTTGCACAAGAACTTTGTAAAAATAATTGCATCAACGTTCAACAGCTTAAAACCATTTTAAGTTTTATGGATGCCGAATTCGATAAATTGGTGGTGGCCAAATTGGCTTATTTTAATTTGGTGGACACAACAGGTAAAATTGAATTGGTAAATGCTTTTAAATACGAAGGCGCCATCAAGGACCTTCGCCATTTTTTAAGCAATGCAAAAGATTATCAATCCATTTATGCAATTAATTGCACCCAGGTTACTGAAGAAAGCTTTATGAGTAGTTTCATCAAAAAACAAATGGATGCCGGCAACGATTCGTACCGCATCGATTTATTAAAAAAGAACTATTTTAATTTTTGTTTTTCGGTGAATCAAATCAGCCGCATATTAGACAGCTATACACACGACCGTGAAAAATTGCAAGCTTGCAAATTATTGTATTTTAAATGTGCCGAGAAAAAAAATTACCTTGACTTAAATAATGCCTTTGCTTATCCGCAATGCACCAAACAGCTTGAAGAATTTGTGAAAATGCAAGAAAGATAGTGGCAATTAAGAATTAAAAATGTTGAATGATTTAACTTTATGGCTTGTATCTGTAATCTGTAATAATTAAATTAAGCAGAAACAAGAGGCAAAACTGCAAGATGTAAGACGAATACTGCAAAACTACCCTTTTGCGCTAAGTGAAACGTTCTTAGTGTTCTTTATCTCAAATCCCTCCTTGTGCCCTTTGTGCCTTAGTGGTTTTAAATTAGGGGCGAACCTTTGATGCGAATGAAGAATTAAGCGGAACTCGAAATAATCAATACTAATGGAACACTATTAAGACAGATTCAGCAGGTAGTCACAATTGAACATACCATTGAAGATCATTTTTCTGCTTCATCAGTGTTCAATTTAACCCGAAGCCCGAAATAAATAACCCTTTTCCGAAGCCTTTTCGTATATTTACACTGTTTGAAACCGATTTTAGAAATAAAAGATCTGAGCAAGAAATACCGCATCCACGGCAATGTTCAGCCTTACTTAAGTTTACGCGAAGCATTTTTTTCATTTTTAAAACCTTCTGCTAAAAAAGAAGATTTTTGGGCTTTAAAGGACGTTAATTTTACAGTTAATCCCGGCGATTCGGTGGGCATTATTGGTAAAAACGGTGCAGGTAAATCAACCCTTCTTAAGATACTGAGTAAAATTACACCACCTACAAGTGGCAGCATTATTTCAAGAGGACGCATTGCCAGTTTATTAGAAGTTGGTACCGGTTTTCACCTCGAACTTAGCGGACGTGAAAACATATACATGAACGGCTCTATCTTAGGTATGAAAAGGGCCGATATTGTGAAGAAATTCGATGAAATTGTTGACTTTGCCGGCGTACAAAAATTTATTGACACACCTCTTAAACATTATAGCAGCGGCATGCAATTGCGTTTGGCATTTGCTGTGGCGGCTTTCCTCGAACCCGAAATTCTTATCATTGATGAAGTGCTTGCAGTGGGTGACGCCGAATTTCAGAAGAAATGCATCACCAAAATGGAAGACATTAACCATGGCGGTAGAACCATTTTGTTTGTGAGTCATAACATGGGTACAGTAATGCAACTTTGCAACAATTGTATTCTATTAAAAGACGGACAAATTGTTGAACGCGGCAAACCTTCAGATATTATTCAATCCTATTACAACAATTCGGCTGAATCGTATGTTGGAACAGATAATACAAGCAAAAATATTTACATTAAAAAAGTTGAAACATGTTCCGAGGCAGGCATTCTATCAGCCAACTTTGCTCATTCTCAAACCATTCACGTGCGCATAACCATCGCTATCAACAAATACGAAGATGTTCAAAACATTGGTTTGGCCATGTTACGCAACGATAAAAAACGGGTATTTACTGTCAACAAAGCCTTGTCGAATTTTGCAGGCAATGGCGACAAAGAAGTTTGTGTTGAACTGATTATTGAAGGCGGTTTAATTGCGCCAATGGATTATTCATTCCTCATTGCTTTAAATACCAAAACCGGATTAATTACATACGATTGGGCCGAAAACATTTGTCCAATTAAAGTATATGACGATGGCACTGAATTCGCCTTTGCAGAAGGCGTTGATTATGGCTGTATCATCATTAAAGATAAATGGGTTAAAATAGAAAACTAATTTATGTACAACGAAATTTCAAAATGCAGAATCAGCGGTAGCACCAACCTTATTAAGGTACTCTCCTTGGGCGAACAATATCTCACAGGAGTGTTTCCTAAAAGCACCGACGAAAAAATTACCAAAGGTCCGCTCGACCTTGTGTGGTGCCCCGACAGTGGCCTCCTGCAACTTAAACAATCATACAGCTTAGATGAAATGTATGGCGATAATTACGGTTACCGCTCAGGTCTTAACCAATCTATGGTTGATCACCTTACGCACAAGATGCAAACCCTCGAAAAATTAGCCAAAGTAAAAGATTCAGATTTAATCATCGACATCGGTAGCAACGATGCCACTTCACTTAAAGCTTATACCAACAAAGCCAAAAAAGTGGGCATTGATCCTACCGGCACAAAGTTTTCGGAATTTTACACCAACGAAATTTCATTAATCCCTGATTTCTTTTCTGCAGGTATATTTAAAAAACACTTTCAAGATAGTAAAGCGAAAATCATTACTTCCATTGCCATGTTCTATGATTTAGAATCACCAATGGATTTTGTGCGCGACATTGAATCCATCCTCGATGAACAAGGCATTTGGCATTTTGAACAAAGTTACATGCCTTCGATGCTCCGCACCAATTCGTACGATACCATTTGCCACGAACACCTCGAATTTTATTCGTTTAAAGTGGTGAAGGAATTGCTCGAAAAAAACAATTTACGTGTGATTGACGTGCAAATGAACTCGGTGAATGGCGGCAGTTTTGCTGTTACGGCTTGCAAAAAAAATGCCGACTACAAATCAAATAACCCAATTATCCAATGGATGTTGAAACAAGAAAGCGACATGGGATTGGAAACACCAAAACCTTACCGTGATTTTGAAGAGCGTGTATTTAAACACCGCAACAATCTTAAAGATTTGATTTCATCCTTAAACAACGACGGTAAAAAAATATTCGGCTACGGCGCTTCTACCAAAGGCAATGTATTGTTGCAGTTTTGCGGACTAACGGTTAACGAAATACCGTATATTGCAGAAGTGAATCCCCAAAAATATGGTTGTTTTACCCCGGGTACGAATATTCCCATTATCTCCGAAAAAGAAGCCAGAGCAATGAAGCCCGATTATTTTTTGGTGATGCCTTGGCACTTTAAACACAATATTTTAGAACGCGAAAAAGAATTCATGAAAAACGGCGGAAAATTTATTTTCCCTTTACCGGAAATAGAAATTATTTAATGTTACAAGCACTAAAAAACGCCATCAAAAAAACGGTTTTTAAAATCGTTAAGCCGCCTGAAGCGTACAATCCTTCATTTTCGCAGGCCGGTGAAGATGCTGTGATTGATTTTTTGTTTCAAGGCAAAAACATCCATCAACCAAGTTACCTCGAACTGGGCGTATTTATGCCTGTGCATGGCAACAATACTTTTAAATTTTACCTCAAAGGCGGCAAAGGTGTTTTGGTAGAAGCCGATCCTTCACTAATTAATAATATTCAAACACAACGACCAAACGATACCGTATTAAATATTGGTGTTGGTTTAGATGGTGCTGCAGAAGCTGATTTCTACGTATTTAATTTACCTGCCATTAGTACATTCAATAAAGAAGAAGCCGAAAGTCGGGTAAAAAGCGGTGCCTATCAATTGATGCAAACCATTAAGGTGCCTTTGCAAAACATTAACCAAATCATCAAAACACATTTTAAATCTTGTCCCGATTTTTTATCCATCGATATCGAAGGTTTAGATTTGGAAGTATTAAAAAGTCTTGATACCATGGCACACCCCATACCGGTGATTTGTGCCGAAACCTGCAGTTACAGCGAAAACCACATTAAACCCAAAGATACACGCATCGAAGCATTGATGCTTGAGAAGGGTTATTTTGTGTACGCAGATACTTATATCAACACCATTTTTGTTCACAAGGACTGGTTTCAAAAAATCGTTTAATCCATGAAAGCAATCATTTTTGGCATAAGCGGACAAGACGGTTTTTACCTCAAAAAAGTATTGCAGGAAAACAACATTGAATGTATTGGTGTTTCACGTACATCTGGCCAATGGCTAAGCGGCGATGTAAGTCACACGGCTTTTGTCAACGAATTAATTAAAAACGAAAAACCCGATTACATTTTTCATTTGGCCGCCAATTCCACCACGCGACATGATGCCCTTTATGAAAACCACCAAACCATTGCAACGGGAAGTCTCAATATTTTAGAAGCCGTATTACAACACAGCAAATCCACCAAAGTTTTTTTGGCCGGCAGTGGTTTACAATTTGTAAACAAGGGTTTGCCCATTTCAGAAAACGATTCTTTAGATGCCTCCAGCACCTATTGCATTTCGCGAATACAATCATTGTACGCTGCACGTTATTACCGCAGCTTAGGGCTGCAAGTGTATTTCGGCTATTTCTTTAATCATGATAGTCCTTTGCGTAGCGAAAGACATGTGAACCAAAAAATTGTGCAAGCTGCCAAACGCATGGCTGCCGGCAGTAAGGAGATTTTAGAATTGGGCAATATTGAGGTACAAAAAGAATTTACTTTTGCCGGCGATGTGGCCCGTGCGATTTTTACTTTGGTGCAAAACGATCGCATATTTGAATGTGTGATAGGCAGCGGCAAAGCATACAGCATTGCTCATTGGTTGGATTTGTGTTTTGAACCTTTAAAAATAAAGTGGCAAGACCGGGTGCAAATTAATTCGAATTTTAAGGCAGAATACAATATCTTAGTCTCTAATCCAACGCTGATACAGTCACTTGGCTGGCAGGTGCAAGTAGAAGTAGGGGCACTCGCCAACATGATGTTAAACTTTAAAAATTAATTATGGCAGAAACATTGGGCTCACTTTGCGATAAGCTCACCAC
>JBAXXZ010000078.1:0-8118 GCA_037127575.1 Bacteroidota bacterium
TACCGAACAACCAAACGGCGATTTTGCCCATACCATTGTCCGTCAATTATATCTTTCGGCTTTTGAATTTTTGTTTTACTGCGAACTCGAAAAAAGTAAAGACGAAACCTTAGCAGCCATTGCAAAAAAAGCCAGCAAAGAAGTGCAATACCACTGGCAACATGCTATGGATTGGACCATTCGTTTAGGTGATGGAACGGGAGAAAGTAAACGTAGAATGCAAATTGCATTAAATGAATTATGGATGTACACCGGCGAATTGTTTGAAATGGATGCGGTTGATGAAACACTTATTAAAGCTGGTATTGCAGTTGATTTAACCTCCTTAAAAACACAGTGGTTGAATTTGATAAAAAACACAGTAACCGAGGCAACCTTGTTAATGCCCGACGATACTTATATGCAAAGCGGCAGCCGCAAAGGCATTCACAGTGAACACCTTGGACATATTTTAAGTGAACTCCAATACTTACAAAGGGCCTATCCCGATGCTATATGGTAACCACTGAACAACTAGCGTTAAATGTTTACAACCTGATCTCGGAAATTCCTGATCCCGAAATCCCTGTTATTACCATAAAGGACCTTGGTATTTTAAGGGATGTTGTATACAGCAACGGCGAGTTTGTGGTGAACATTACACCAACTTATATGGCTTGTCCGGCCATGGGTATGATCGAAGATCAGATCAAAGAAATTCTGGCAACCAATGGCATCCAACATGTGCGAGTGAATTTAACCTATACACCGGCATGGACCACCGATTGGTTAAGTGAAGAAGCAAAATTAAAATTGCAAAAATATGGCATTGCGCCACCTGAAGAAAGCACAAGCGATAAATCTTTTTTAAGCAACAAGCCCAAAACCGTTACCTGTCCGCGTTGTAAAAGTAAAAATTCAACGATGGTGTCGCAATTTGGCAGTACCGCTTGCAAGGCACTCTACCAATGCAAAGATTGCTTGGAACCTTTTGATTATTTTAAGTGTATTTAATTATCTGCCAAAAACCCAAATTTGCCTGCATTATAATCTTGAATGGCTTGGCGAATTTCTTCTTCAGTATTCATCACAAAAGGACCATAACCAACAAAAGGCTCATTTAAAGGCTCACCACTTAAGACCAATAAAATACTTTTGCTTTGTGCTTTAATATGTATGCTGCCACTCTCATTCGCAAATTGCACATAATGGTTTTCAGGAACTGCTGATTGTCCGTTCACGGTAATGCTTCCGTCAATTACCAAGACACCCGAATTAAAATTGGCAGGCAAGATAAAATCAACTTCACCATTGGTATTTAAATGGATGTCGTAAATATTCACAGGTGAAAAGGTGTTTGCAATGCCTTTTAATCCTTTGAATTCACCAGCAACCACATGAACACTACCTGCATTATGTGGCAATTGAATATTCGGTTTGTTCGCATGTAGTATACTCTGGTATTTCGCCGGTGTCATTTTGTGTTTTTTAGGAAGATTAATCCACAGCTGCACCATTTCAAATGCGCCGCCTTGTTTGTCCCAGTTTTTTTCATGGTATTCCTTGTGCAACACGCCACCACCGGCCGTCATCCATTGTACATCACCCGGATTAATCACGCCTGTATTGCCTGCACTGTCGTGATGCGCAACACTTCCTTTGTAAGCAAAGGTCACCGTTTCAATACCCCTATGCGGATGAACACCAACGCCACGCGCAATATCACTGGGCGGAAAATTCACTTCCGCATTAAAATCCAATAAAAAAAACGGACTCATCCTTTCTTCAAAGCCCTTACCGTTAGGAAAAAAATTCATCACCTTAAAACCGTCACCCACCATGTGTGTATTAGTAGGTGATAAAACGCCTTCAACGGGCCGATAGCCACCGCTTCGAGAAAGCGATTGAAGTACATTTCCAAAACCTGTTCCAACACTTAAAAAAAAGCTGCCAAACAATCCTTTTTTAATAAACTCATTTCTTTTCATCGCTTAAAATTATTTTTTTTGTGAGAGAATAAATAATTCATCCTTTTCGTTTTTTGATAAACTATCATAACCACTCTTTGAAATTTTATCGAGTAAATTATTTAAACGCTGATCGTCATTTTGATGATTAAACTGCCTTTCATTCTCAGCGCGGGATGATTTATGAACCATTTTTAATGGCGACTTCTTTTTACTGAAAAAAGAAAATTGAAATAAATCAACACCGTTTTTTAATTGGAAGCCATATAACAATCCAAATAATGCCCCGCCAATATGCGAAATTTTGCCGCCTGTATTTATTGATAAATCAACAATGGTATTCAAAATAAAAATGAATAAATAAACATACTTAAACGACAATTCCATTACGCCAAATAAGTACACCTTATAGTTGGGTGAAAAAATGGCCATACATGCGCCAATACCCAACACAGCTGCCGAAGCGCCAATTAAGATGGCGCCTGAAAATGACACTGGAAATAAAATACCTAAAACCAACACCAATGCCCCTCCGCATAAACCACTCACAACATATAAATACAAGAGTTTGCTCGAGCCCATAACGTTGAGAAACATTTGTGAAAAGAAGTAAAACAAAATCATGTTCCAAAATAAATGCCAAAAATCTACGTGGGTAAACATGTAAGTAAATAGGGTCCAAAATTTAAATAAAAATGGAAGTCCTTGTATTGGCAGCGCCGTGTAAGATAATAGATTGACATAGCTAAGATTTCCAACCACATTCACAGTTAAGAAGACAACAAAATTGAGCACAACAATTTGGGTCAAACTGCTTTGTGTTTCGAAACTGTATTTTATTTTTTGAAATAAAGACATCTGTCTAATAAAATTGCTGACGGTCTTTTCGCCAAAATAAAACCAAAATAATACCCACAAATAGTCCGCCTAAATGTGCAAAGTGAGCCACATTGTCTTCAGGGCTGTTTTGTAATCCCGAAAAAAGTTCAATGGCACCATAAGCAGTTACCAACCATTTGGCCTTAATTGGAAAGAAAAAGTATAAATACAAATAACGGTTAGGGAACAACATGCCAAAAGCGCCCAACAAACCAAACAACGACCCTGAAGCACCAATAATTACTTGTGAATTTAAGTATTGATTTTTATAATCGATTAAAAACTGAGAAGCCAAAGCCATGGCTCGAGGTGATTTTTCAACCAAAGCCATATTGTATTTTTGAACGAAGTCATTGTAAGTGGGGAAAAAGTTAAAAGAAATGGTGTTCTGAAACTCGGCCTTATTTAACAAGGCTTCTAAGGTGCCGGGATTCAAATTGTTTTGAACAGCTTGTATTGAATCAATAATAGGCGCAATTGAAAATGAAATTACAATATACTGCGCAATGGCTGCTCCAAAACCGGTGATTAAATAAAAGATCAAATACTTTTTTGGCCCCCATACCTGTTCTAACACTTGTCCGAAAATGTACACCCCAAACATGTTAAATAAAATGTGCTGAAAACTGCCATGCATAAAAATATAAGTGACAAACTGATGTGGCTTAAAATTTCCGGCAGAATAATAATGTAAACCTAAATAATCATTTAAGTCGATGCCTTTTGAATATTTTAAAAGTTCGGTGGCTAAAAATAAAATCACATTAATGATCAAAATATTTTTAGTCACTAAAGGCAAAAAGCCAAAGCCACTGGGGCGGTATTGATTGTCGTAGTTCATTATTTTTTAAAGTGCTTCTCGATATCTTGGTACAACATTTCCATCATGATGGTTTTTCCGGCGGCGGTATGCAAATAATTTTCACATTGAAATAAATTACTTACCAATAATTTCATCTCGCTGTTTTCTAAAACTTTTCCATATTTAATGCATGCGTTTTTGGCCATGGCCCTGCATAAATTATCGTGCTTCTCTATTTTATGATCTAAGGTATTTAATTTGTAGGTTTCCAATATACCTTCTATCATTTGTTTCACGTTAAATTGTTCTAAATCACTCGGACTGCCATTTACGGCAATGTTGTTCTTGCCAAAGATGTTGATGTCAAATCCAAGTAATTTAAATTCTTCCAACAAATCTTTTAGCAAGGTAAAATCATTGGTGCTTAATTCAATGTGTTCGGGAAACAATAATTGTTGCGAATGAATGGCTTGCGAAACGCCGGTTTTTAAATAATGCTCATATAAAATTCTTTCGTGTGCCCTTTGCAAATCAATGGCCAATAAATTGTTTTGGAAAGAGGTGATGAGGTATTTGTTATTAATTTGAAACACCTCAAAAGAAGTGCTTTCTATTTTAATGCTTTCTAAAGCTTGCTGCTCATTTTCTTTGTCCGCATCTGTATTTCCTTCCGTTTGTTTAAATCCTTCATACATACTTTCCCAATTTTGCTTATTCTGTTTTTCTAAAGGATTGAACTGACCGGCAGGTACCGTTGACTTAAAGGGATTGTAATTTGTGTTGTAACTTATTTCCGGCGCACGGTATTGATGATTTAATTTAGGTGGTTCGGTATTAAAACTCACTTCCTGCTCAAAATCTAATGATGGCGCTACATTGGCTTTGCCCAATGCCCGTTTTATCGAGCTCAAAAGCAACATGTACACGGTTTTTTCATCAGTAAATTTAATTTCTGTTTTTGTGGGATGAATATTGATATCGATGTGTTTTGGATCAAGTTCTAAAAAAATAAAATAGCGTGGATGAGATTCACTGCTCATTAATTCTTTGTAAGCTTGATAAACGGCATGGTTCAAAAAAGGATTTCTTACAAAGCGATTATTGACAAAGAAATACTGCTCTTTTTTTGATTTAATGGCCGATTCGGGCAAAGTAACATAACCATCAATTTTTACAAAAGGCGTGTCTTCGCCTATGTGAATTAATTCTTTCTGAATATAGTTACCCTTTCTAATTCATCAATAATGTGCTTCAATTCAACCTGATCATTCTTTAAAAAATTTCTTCTCGCCGGAATATTAAAAAACAAGTTCTTCACGGTGAAGGAACTGCCAACCGAAAATTGACACTCGTTTTGCCCCATGAATTTACCACCGTCGATTAAAATCTGTTGAGCTGTAACATCATCTTCTTGCCTTGTTTTAAGTTCAACTTGTGCAATGGCTGCAATGCTGGCAAGTGCCTCGCCCCGGAAACCCTTGGTGGTTAAGCTAAATAAATCATCTGCCTTCGTTATCTTCGAAGTGGCGTGCCTTTCAAAACACATCCTGGCATCAATTGGCCCCATGCCTTTTCCATTGTCAATCACTTGAATTAAACTTTTACCCGCATCTTTTATAATCAATTTTATTTGCGTGGCCCCCGCATCAACGGCGTTTTCTAAAAGCTCTTTCACAACGCTGGCTGGCCTTTGAACAACTTCACCGGCCGCAATTTGATTCGCAACATGTTCGGGCAACAAAGAAATGTATTGATTTGACATAGGCGATAAATTTAATCATAAACTGTTGTTCTGTTAAAAAGGCTTTCAAGTTTATTCTGTTTATTCTAATAAACAAAGGTTAAAATTCTGCCAATTGATCGCTTTAATTCACTCAATTTTAGGCTTTGTTGGATAAGTAATAGGTTAATTGGCTATTTTGGGTGGTCAATTAAATATCTGATAAACAGTTGATTGCAAAAACGAAAGCTTTGATTGACTTATTTCATCCACAATTGTTGAAAAATAATTCGTAAGTTAGGTGTCCCATATTTTGGCATCTCATATATGAAAAATAAATATCTATTAATTTTCGCCCTTTTTGGATTTTTAATTTCCAATTCACTTTTTGCTCAAACAAAATTTTCACCTGTATTTTCCACCGACCAAACGGACTCTTTGAAAGGCTTCGATGAGCTAGGAATCAGGAATGACGCCATCTCAGATGGTATTTATGGGATAAGACTGAAAACTTTATTGGATTTCCGTAAACGTTTGTTTATCGACCAGAAGTATGGAATTGGCGAATATGCGCCAAATAGCGTGAATCAACAAGCCAATGGCAAGCTTATTGGCGGTGGCGCCATGATAAGTAATACGCCTTGCCTAAATGAGGGGTTTGAAACCGGCAACATTACCGGATGGAGTTTATTCAAAGGCCGAAACATTGTGTCTTCTTGTTCATATGTCGCAACGCCTAGTGTTGTTGCTTTTCCAACCACATCATTGGCTGTGATGAAAACCACTCCTTTTACCGACTCCTATATTAGTCAAACCATTCCTAATTCGCCTTTCACCGGAAATAATGTAATAAAATTAAATGATGAGTTTGCAAGCGGACAATCTGATGCAGTGAGACTGACACAAACAATGCCAATCACAAGCACAAATTTCTTATACGAATTTTCGTATATCGCTGTAATGGCAACACAACACCCTTGCTGTCAACAAACATACATGCAAGTGGCTTTGCGTAATAGTTTTGGCACCCTGCTTTCTTGCCCGCTTTTCACTTTTGCGCCTCCTCCTACTGCTGGACCATTATGTTCTTCAAGCGGCATTGTTTGGTCACCTACTGTTAACATCGGCGGATTTATTGTTGCTTACAATACAGCTAGTGCTTCATCAAGTGTTCCCTCTTGGCAAAAATATTCAATTGATTTAACAAATTATATTGGTCAATCAATTACAGTTGAAGTAACGGTTTCAGACTGTCAGCCTAGTGGCCACTGGGGTTACGCCTATTTTGATTCTAACTGTAATCAATTAGGCTTTACTTTAAACGGAAGCACTTTCGTGGCAGCGCCTACACAAACTGTTAACTTGGTTGGTTTGTGCGGTAACACAGCGACAATTTCTGCGCCAGCCGGCTTAGGTCCATACATTTGGAATGGTCCCGGAGGAAGTGGTATTACCAATAGTACTTTACAAACTATTTCTACCAACGTGGCTGGTAACTATAGTGTTTCAATGAATCCTCCCGGTTCTTGTTTGCCAATTACACGTGTTATTAACTTAAGTTTTGCACCTCCAACTACACTTGCCGCTACCCCTGCAACAGTTTGCTCTGGTAGCAGCGTTAACTTAACAGCTTCCGGTGCTACTTCGTACACATGGAATCCTGGTAATATTGTCGCAGCAAGTACCACTGTTGCTCCGCTTTCAACAAGCATTTATTCCTTAACTTCCAGAACAGGAACTTGCGTCGGTAATTACACTGTTCAAGTAAATGTTAATCCATTACCAACCATTATCGCCAGTAGTCCGGGCGGTAGCGTTTGTAGCGGAGCCAATACAACCTTAAGCGCCATTGGAGCAATCAATTATACCTGGTTGCCGGTGAATACAACTGGGTCAACTGCAGTGGTTTCGCCAACTGGTAACACCACTTATACTGCTGTGGGCACAGATTCTAATGGCTGTACAGGGCTTGGCACCACCAATTTAGGTGTAAGCACCACACCCACCATGACGGCCCTTATGTTAACTGCGCCACCAGCTTCAGGTTCTTTCTGTGCCAATTCAGCCGTTCAATTGGCTGCTGTTGGAGGGGCTGCAAACGTAACCTGGACACCAAGTGGTTCAACAGCTTTTGTAACAACAGTCAATCCTTCGGTAACAACCATTTATACACTCAATGGCGCTTCAGGCGTTTGTACAGGGTCCACTACAATAACTGTTCCTGTAGATCCTGGACCAAGCATGACCTTGGCAAGCACGCCTGCCATTTCATGTCCGTATATTATAGGAACTCTTACGGCGATCGCCCCCTCATCAACAGGTTTCACCTGGACTCCCCCCGGCACTATATATACAGGAACTAACAGTACGCATACTGTTAATCCTGCAAGTACAACAAATTATTCTGTGCAAGGTATTAATTCAAATGGCTGTAGATCAACTTACACCATTAACCAAGTTGTAAACCCGGCAGCAACACCAAGTGTGGCTGCAAGTGCAGCTTCTATTTGCCTTGGCGGCTCTGTAAGTTACACGGCTAGTGGAGGTACAACTTACACATGGAACCCAATTGGTACCACTGGTGCTAACGTAACTTTTACACCTGCAGCAACCATAACATACACCATCATTTCTAGTAATGGTACTTGTACCAATTCAACAACACAACTTATTACAGTTGTTTCCAATCCAACCATTGGTGCCAGTGCCAATCCAACAGCCATATGCGTTGGAGCATCAGCAGCTTTAACAGCAACGGGCGGAACAACATA
>JBAXXZ010000079.1:0-8113 GCA_037127575.1 Bacteroidota bacterium
TTAAAATTAACAAATGCACAAATTGCACTTGTTAAGTGCCTAATGTTGAAAGAAGATTTTTTGAACCCGGAAAAATTATCTGATTTGATAAAAAATTTACCCTGTGAAATTTCTGGTTTGGCCCCCATTGAAGAAGCCATTTCAACAGTTGGCGGAATATCCTTAAATGCCATTGATTCAAATTTCGAATTAATGGACTTGAAAAATCATTATGTAATAGGCGAAATGCTCAATTACGATGCCCCCACAGGCGGATACCTTTTACAATCTTGTTTTACAATGGCAAAATTTCTTGCACAAACGTTAAATAACAGAGCGTTCCACTAAAGCTTAGTGATAATTATTGTGCCCTAAAACTGCATGCAATTTTATCCTCTTAAAATTCATTTTTTGGTGCATAACTTTTGCTTTTTTTTATGGCATTAACATTATATTTGACCTGTTTAAAAATAGAAAAATGGTGGCTACAAGCGAGTATATCTTAACTGAAGTAAAAAATGGTGTCTTGGTTATTACGATCAACCGTCCTGAAAAATTAAATTCATTAAACAAACAAACCATTGAAGAATTGCACGAAACTTTGGTGGAAGCAGAAAATCAAAGTGATATTCGCTCAGTAATCTTAACAGGTTCGGGCAACAAGGCTTTTGTAGCCGGTGCTGATATCGCTGAATTTGCAAATTATACAGTTGAACAAGGCAAACAATTAAGTGCCATAGGCCATTTTAAGGTTTTTAATTTTATTGAAAATTATACTAAGCCTATTATTGCTGCCGTTAACGGCTTCGCTTTAGGTGGTGGTTTGGAATTGGCCATGGCTTGTCACATTCGTGTGGTGAGCGATAATGCCAAAATGGGATTACCCGAAGTAAGCTTGGGTGTTATACCCGGTTACGGCGGCACACAACGCTTGGCACAATTGGTTGGAAAAGGCAAAGCATTCGAAATGATTGTTTCTGCCGATTTAATTAACGCGCAAGATGCTTATAAATGGGGCTTAGCGAATTATGTTACAAGCCAAGAAGAATTATTAAATAAATGTTTCGAAATTACCAACAAAATTTCTAGCAAGAGCCCTACTGCCATTAAAACCGCTATTAAAGTAATTAATGCCGGTTACAACAATAACCTAAATGGCTTTGAAGTAGAAATTGAAGAATTTGGCAAATCTTTTGGCAGCAAGGATTTTAAAGAAGGCGTGGCCGCTTTCTTGGAAAAAAGAAAAGCAGACTTTAAAGGTGAAAACTAATTAATTTCATTATTCATTCATTTAGCCGGGCTTTGGTCCGGCTTTTTTTTGTCCTTAAGGATTAAAACATCTCTGCAAAGAATTGCTTACTTTTGAAGCCAATGAAATTCAGCGCAAATAAAATATTTTTTTTAATTCTCTTTTTTGTGCTGGTGATAGTTTGCAACAACCAATTGCAAGCCCAATGCGCCATGTGTAAACAAGCGGCTGAAACATCTTTAAAGTCGAACCCTAAATCCATTGCCCGCGGTTTAAACACCGGCATTCTTTATTTAATGGCTGTTCCTTATTTAATGATTGTTTTTATTTTTAGAAAACAACTCATCATGCTTTGGCGCAACATTACCCGCAAATTAGGCAAGTCCTAAACACAATTAAATCTTTGGTAAGACCTAAAAGCGAATCTGTAGGCGAATGCTATAAGCTGAAATTCGTAAAATATTTGAATAAAAGAATGGTGAAAAAATTAGCGATTTTGATCAATCACTTTTGGTGCCTTAAAATAATCTGAATCTTTTTTAGGGGCATTTTGCAAAGCTTGTTTTTGGTTAATGCTCTCTAAGGCCTCATCTTCGCGCATAATGCTGTGTTCGTTGGTCATGTATATCAATGGTTCAACCGATGATGTATCCAACTCGTTTAATTTTTCAATGAATCCCAACATGCGGTTCATGTCCTTTAATATTTCGGGTTTCGACTGTTCATCAAACTCCAAACGCGCCAAATGCGCAATCTCGTCAACCGTTTTAATATCAATGCTTGTGGCCATAAAATTTATCCAATTCTTCCTGCATAAAGGTAAACACTTTATTTTTTAATTCATCAATATTTTTTTCTGTCATGCCTATAGTAGAAATGGCATCGCCTACCACAATCCTTGGAAAACCGGGACTTCCGTTTGCTTTAAAAAAACCGCCATTTTCTAAAAACCGCCAATTGTTTAAATTCACCACCGGCACTATGGGCACTTGCTTCTCGATGGCGAGCTTGAAGGCCCCGTTTTTAAATGCCCTCAATTTGCCTTTTAAACCTATCGTACCTTCGGGATAAATAATCACACTCAAATTCTCATCCAATTTTTTACCGGCATCAACAAAAGCTCTATGTGAACCCGTTAAACTTTTTCGGTTCACCGGAATATCAAAATGAACAAAGAAATATTTGAATAGAGGGATTTTTAACAACTCTGCTTTGGCCATAAATACCGCTGTGTGGCTGATGTAAAATGGACTAAAAACAATATCCAAGTAAGAAGTGTGATTTGCTACAATAATACTGGGTGAAGGGGTTTTAAATTTTTTATGTTTATACTTTATTTGTGGATATAAAAAAGTGCAAAAACAAATAATACGGGCCCACAACCTTTTCAGCTTAAAAACCAAAGCATGTTTTTTTAAGTGAAGTGCAAAGTAAAAGGCAGGAAATAAAAATAAGAATGGAATACAAAACCAAAGTACAAACCAAACTTTCCAAAGTGGCGAAAATATAAATCTAAATATTTTCATAAATATCGTGGCGAATATACAATAAAATTGGAAAAAGAATGTGCGAAAGCAATAAAGGCACTTTGACTATAGAAAAGAAAAATCACTAGCTGCTTTTTAGGTGAAAGCTCTTCGCCCTTTTTTCACAAGGGCAGTTATTTAAGTAAGCCTTAATGAAAATGCTTCATTGGAAATAATTCAACCTGATTTTGTTTGAGTGTTTATGCTCGAAAGGGGGAAAGAAAGGTTAAAAAAAGCCGAACGAAATATGTATTACAAACTTCCTTGATGCACACTGTGCCATTTTTGAAAACAATAATCGTATTTGTTTTTTTCATCAGCTTGATGACACTCTTCCCAAACCAATTTAAATTCATCCAGTTTTATTTCAGGAAAAAATGTATCGGCATCAAACGTTTCTTTTACCACAGTGCGATAAAGTTCATGCACATGGGGCATCGCCAATTTGTATATTTCAGCCCCACCTATTACAAACACCTTGCCCTCACCTGCCAAATGAACGGCTTGGTTTAAACTGCTTGCAATTATGGCCCCTTCTATCTTGTATTTTTTGCTTCTAGTAATAATAATGTTCTTTCTCCCCGGCAACACCCTCCCAATGCTTTCGAATGTTTTACGCCCCATAATCACGGGATTACCCATGGTGGTAGCTTTAAAAAACTTTAAATCGGCAGGCAGATGCCACAACAACTGATTGTTTTTACCAATGGCATTGTTAAAATCAGTGGCAACAATAATGGATACATTCATTTATATTTTTGTCGTTAAGACGGTACAAATTAAGCGATAAAAGGTTGAATAATTCGTTAAAAACCAAAAATTAAAATTTAAATTTTTATGTAGATTTAGCGCATGCAAGGTAAATTACTTATCGCACATCCATTATTAAGCGATGCTTTTTTTAATCGGAGTGTGATTTATTTAACCAACCACAACCAAGAAGGTAGCGTGGGTTTTTGCATCAATGTTAAAACTCAGTTTTGTTTGCGCGACGTGAGGCCCCAAATTAAAAATGGCAACTTGCCTATTTTTGAAGGGGGACCTGTTGCGAAAAATCAACTTTTTTTCATGCATACACTTGGTAAACAAATTTCTGATTCAGTGCACATAAGCAAAAATATTTATGTGGGGGGTAATTTCGACGAACTAATGCATGGTATAGAACACAACAGTATTTTACCCCATCAACTAAGATTATTTGCCGGATACAGTTGTTGGGGAGAACACCAGCTCGAAGATGAAATTGCCAATCAACACTGGCTATTAAACTCATTAAAAAACAACGGTCTTTTTTTGCAAAACCCCGATGATCTTTGGTCACATCAACTTGCTGAAATCAAAAGTTCATACAAGGTATTTGCCGACTTTGCGAATACCCCAAGCTTAAATTAAGCAAAATGAAAAAATACCCGATAAATTACCGGATGTTAAATCAATTTCATGAAAATTTGCCAATTAGTCGATGTTTATTTTCTGATTGAAAGTGATTGGAAATGCTTTTGAAACAAAACCTTTTTTCACGTTTAAATTTCCTTTCAATTCAACCACACCTGCTTGATTCACAGCTTGCAATAAATTCATCACGTTGTCTAAACTAAGCACATTTTTAAAATTGGATTGTAATTTAAAGGCATATACATCTTCCGCATTTCCCTGAATTTTAACCCCTTTTACCAATTTGGCCTTGCCCACCTTAATGCCGCCGTACGTCACATCAAACTCACTTTTGCCAATGGTGAAGCCAAACGGATTCGGATTTTTAAGTTTTAAATAAATATCGGCATCAATGGCTTCGGCATTAATGCTGTTTAATTTAAATTTATTAACTCCCATGCATTGCACCTCTTTCAAATCTTTGCATGCTTGAAATACAAACATGGATGCAAATAATAGTCCTAAGATGATTTTTTTCATACGCGTTATTTTTGATTTGTGAAATTTGAATAAAACAATGGAATGGTTTCAATGCCTTTATAATAATTGAATAAGCCATAATGTTCGTTTGGCGAATGCAAAGCATCAGAGTCTAAACCAAATCCAAACAAAATACTATCTAAGCCCAATTCTTTCTTAAACAATGCTACAATTGGAATACTGCCGCCGCCTCTTGTAGGCACAGGTTTTTTTCCGAATGTACTTTCCATTGCTGCACTGGCTGCTTTGTAGCCTTTGCTTTCGGGACTCACCACCACCGGCTCGCCACCATGGTGTGGTGTAACTTTTACTTTCACCGAAGCCGGCGCTACATTTTCAAAATGTTTTTGAAACAAAGCACTTATTTCTTCCGAATTTTGATTGGGCACCAAACGCATACTAATTTTTGCAAATGCCTTAGCGGGCAAAACTGTCTTTGCCCCTTCGCCTGTGTATCCGCCCCAAATGCCGTTCACATCTAAGGTTGGGCGAATGCCTGTGCGTTCAATAGTACTGTATCCTTTTTCACCCATTATATCCGACACATTTAAATCTTTTTTAAATTCATCTAAATGAAAAGGTGCCTTGGCCATTTCAGTTCTTTCTGATGCACTAAGTTCAATTACTTTGTCGTAAAAACCCGGAATAGTAACGTGTTTGTTTTCATCATGACAATCGGCAATGAGTTTACACAATACGTTAATTGGATTGGCAACTGCTCCGCCATACACGCCCGAATGTAAATCTCTGTTCGGGCCGCTTACCGCCACTTCCATATATGCCAAGCCTCTCAAGCCTGTATCAATACTTGGTGTATCATTGCCAATCATCGAAGTGTCAGAAATCAAAATCACATCGCCTTTTAATCGGGCTTTGTTTTCAATGATCCATGGGCCTAAACTTGGCGACCCCACTTCTTCTTCGCCTTCAATCATGAATTTTACATTGCATGGTAAAGTGTTTGTTTTCATCATGCTTTCAAAGGCTTTCACGTGCATATACATTTGCCCTTTGTCATCACAAGCGCCTCGTGCAAAAATGGCCCCATCAGGATGAACGGCTGTTTTTTTAATGACCGGCTCAAATGGTGGAGAATCCCATAAATCTAAAGGCTCGGCCGGCTGCACATCATAATGGCCATAAACAATAACGGTTGGCAGAGTAGGGTTGATAATTTTTTCGGCATAAACAATTGGATTGCCCTTGCTAGGTGACACTTCGGCCATGTCAACACCGGCCTCTAAAAATCGCTGTTTAACAGCATGGGCAGTTTGTAATACCGCTTCTTTGTATTCGCTTTTGGCGCTAATCGAAGGAATTTTTAATAAATCCAACAATTCGTTTAAAAACCGCTCTTTGTTTTGTTCAATGTAACTTTTAATTGCAGCAATGTCCATTCAATTTTTTTAATCAGTAAATATATAATATTGACCAAATAGGCCGTAATAATTTGATTGCAAGTTTTTAACCGATGTCAAACTAAAACTATTCCTTAATTTTGCCCTGCATGTATCCTGCGTCAAAACACATAAATCTTGGTTTTTTAACCGCTGTCTTGATAGGGTTTTTTGTCCTTAACGCGCAGTTACTTTGTGCACAAATTGGCCCCGAATCAAACCATCAAACAAATTCGTGTAACCATTCCTTACAAGGTGATATTTCCCAATGCCTCATTAAAAACCGCTTTCTCTGCCAATGTTTCGAAAAAAACGACAGCCTTTGTTTTTCATCCTTCGATTTGCAAACAAACAGATATGCCTTTCCAATTCAAGCCATTCACCCATTAAAATATGTAAACAAAAATCACCTACAGGCCCAATCATTGCAACTAACAATTGATACCGGCAATGTTTTTAACAATAGATTGTACATTGCTTGGGCCGATCAAAAAAATGGTGAAAATAATTGGGATGTGTTTTTGGTATATAGTGACGATATGGGATTGCATTGGACCGAACCAATTTTAGTGACCTATCACCCGAATCACAAAAACCAATGGTCCCCTAAATTAAACATCAATACCGTTACAGGTCAACTTTCTATTTTGTACTTTGATCAGCAAAATTATGCCAAACAAAAATATTGCGATGTTTACCTAGCCCAAAGCAATAATGGCGGACTTAAATTCAATTATTATCAATTAAATGAAAGCCCACTGAAACTGAATGGTAAAGCGCTCTCTAATGGGTTTGTGCAAAAACAAAACACAGCTTCTTGGACCAATCCTGCTAACAAATATTGTGAACAGATACTTTTAAGTGACATTGAAAAAAAGCAACAGAATAAAATTGAGAATTTTAATTCGATGCAAATTCAATCTTCTTTTGTATACAAGCAGCAATTAACTTTTGATTTTGTTTGTACAGAAGACCTTTACATTACAGCTGAATTAAGCAAACCAATTGAACCCCAATTTCAAAATAAATTGATTAAAGGCAAAACATTTAGAAAAGGTAACAATCAATTGTTGATCGATATGACATTATTAAAAGCACTAAAAGGCAATTATACCTTAACTTTATATTACAAAGGCATCAACAAATTTATTTGGATTACTGAGGAATAAATGAAAAAAATTGTACTCTATTTTTTACTTGGCTTCTATTTTGGCAAAGCACAACGCATTACCGATTTTAGTTTGAATACCGCGGCTAACATTGTAACCGGAAAATTCACCATTACACCAGGCAGTGTTTGTGGTGGTTTCACAGTTTACCGCAGTACCGATTCATTGAACTATTTTCAAATTTATGATTCACCACAAGTTTGCGGCAACTACTCAACGCCTGAAACCAAAAGTTTTAGCGATGCAAGCCCGGCCATTAACCAGTATAATTTTTACAAGATATTCTTGCAGCCCTATGATGTAGCCATACAGAAAATTTATGTTGGCAAAAACCAAGGCTCAAACATGATTACTTACCCCAACCCCGTTTATCAAGGAAATTCAACTTTAAATCTCAAACTCATCAATGCGGGGAACACCAATGTGTTTGGCTACTTGTTTAATCAAGGCGCACGCTCGTTACAAAAACTGGACTTATATACCTCAAACGATTTAACGGCAATTAATGTAGCAGGACTCGAAAACGGGGTTTATCTTATTTGGTTAACCGATGGCAATGTGGCTTTTTCCACCAAATTTATCGTATTGAATTAATGGAAGTTCGGGCAGATACCTGGCTGTGGGCCATTCGCATGTACAAATCGCGAACCCTTGCCTCCGAAGCCATCAAAGGCGGTAAGGTGAAATTAAACGGACAAAATTTTAAAGCTTCTCACATTATAAAAATCGGTGAAACCTTTACCCTGAGCATTGGCAGCAACAAAAAAATTGTGGAGGTTTTGGCGCTCATTGATAAGCGAGGCAGTTTCGAATTGGCACTAAAACACTACATCGACCATTCACCCAAACCAGATAAAAATGAAATTTTACCTTCTGCCT
>JBAXXZ010000080.1:0-8103 GCA_037127575.1 Bacteroidota bacterium
CCATTCCTCTTATTCCATTAAACACTGTTGATATTTACACCACGTATTTGTTTGGTTCGGCACGCAATTTTGAACAATGGACCCGCACCAAAGCCAATGTAAAAAAAGTGTATCCCTACGCCATTTTAGCCGCTGCCAAATTAAAAGAATACAACAACGCTTTAAATCGCATGACCAATAAGGAAATGCAAAAGGTGTTTTTAAAGCAGTGCGAAAAAGATTTAAAGAAAGATTTTGAAGAAGAATTAAAAGCACTAACGGTGAGCCAAGGGAAAATTTTGATGAAGTTAATCGACAGGGAAACCGGTGAAACTACTTACGAAATTGTAAAACAACTTAGAGGCACCTTTCAAGCTGCCATGTGGCAAGCTTTGGCAAGAATTTTTGGCCATAACATGAAAGTGGAATACGATGCAAAAGCCGAAGACCTCATGATTGAAAGGGCCATTAAATTAGTTGAATCTGGTCAGTTTTAGATGGTTGTTTTTTAGTAATTTAGGCCCATGTATAAGATTATTATTTTAAGTTTATTGATGTCGTTCTCCTTGAATGCACAAAACAAAAAACCAAATCCTAAAGCAAAACCAATTGCAGCAGTCGATACCCTTATCAATGGTTCAGATACACTAGATGTAAAGGGTGAAGAATTAAAACAAAACCACCAGTTTGGTGTATACACGCGCAAACCTTACAAACCTTTAAACAGAATGAAGTTGTGTGTGAACATCACTTCTGATGACAACAATTATAATTTCTGCATCAATGATTCAATTTGCAAATACCCTGAACATGCATCGGTTTTGTTTCAAAAAAAAGATGGTGATTCAGCATTTGTATTGGTGCTTGTAGATGCCATTACAAAGGCAGATGATAAGCCGGCTTGTGATGCCGGTCACGAAACCAAATTGTTTTTTATTCGCTGGGACACTAAAAATAACAAGGCAGTTTGGAAACAACGAACAGTATCTTCTTGCATTAAAGCTGTAACTAATATGAACCATGATCCTATAAAAGACTGGGATAAAACATCGGTTTTAAAAGTGAATTACCACAAAGGGGGTACTGTTTTTATTGAATTAAAATTCGACCCTGAGAATTACCATTTGGGCTTTCAAAGTAATGCCGAATAACACAGTTTCTTTCTAATTCTAAAAATAAATAGCATATTTAACCTATCTGAATGAGGGCTTAAAAATATTGCTAAAACCATTGTCACTGCTTTTTGGGCTTGTGACCTTTGTTCGCAACCGTTTGTATGATTTAAATTTTCTGAAAGAACGAAAATTCGACACGCATACCATCGGCGTAGGCAATTTATCAGTAGGCGGCGCAGGCAAAACACCACTGGTTGAGTACCTCATTCGGTTGTTAGAAAAACAATCTTATACCCTTGCCACTTTAAGCCGAGGATACAAACGAAAAACCAAAGGATTTATCCTAGCTGATGATGAAAGCACAGCCAACGATATTGGCGACGAACCTTTATTGTATAAACAAAAATACAAGGTGCAGGTTGCGGTGGATGCCAATCGCGTTAATGGCATCGAAAAATTAATGTCATTGGGTAAGGATGCGCCAAAAGTTATTTTGTTGGATGATGTTTTTCAGCACAGGTCTGTTCGTTGCGGACTCACCATATTAGTGAGCGATTACAACAATTTGTATTTTAACGATTACCTAATGCCATTCGGGCGTTTGCGTGAATCAAAAAATGGCGCTTCCCGTGCAGATATTATCATTATTTCCAAAACACCGGAGCGCACCTCTGCTGTTGAAATTCGCACCATCGTTAAAGACATTCATCCACTGGCTCATCAAAAAGTTTTTTTCAGTTACATCAGTTATGGCGATTTATATGCCATTGACCAAGCGCCTAAAAAACTTGACACGCTGAATGAGTTATTTCAGTATTGTGTTATTTGTTTTACCGGCATTGCCAACGCGGCACCAATGATTAATTATTTGAAAGAATATGCCGGTGATGTTAAACATCTGCCCTTTGATGACCACCACGAATTTGTGATGAACGATTTAATAGATATTGAAAGATACTACCAAAGTTTCAGCGGCGTGAATAAAATATTGGTGACTACCGAAAAAGACTTGATGCGCCTGAAAGATGAGTCCATTTGGGATTTCGCCAAAACATTAAACATTTACATCCTTCCGATTGAAATAACATTTAAAGACAAGGAGGAAGAGTTTAATCAAACGATTTTAAATTATGTTAGAACAAATAGAATTCACCACCAAAAGTATTCATAATCGAACCAATCAGTTTATGCCCGAAATTGGCATTGTGCTTGGTACCGGCTTGGGGGGTTTAGTAAAAGAAATTAAGGCAGAGTATATTTTGCCCTACGATACAATTCCGGGATTTGCACTTAGCACTGTTGAAGGGCACACGGGACAATTAATTTTAGGCACTTTGGGCGGAAAAAAAGTTGTGGCCATGCAAGGCCGTTTTCATTTTTATGAAGGATACAGCATGCAGCAAATTACTTTTCCGATTCGCGTAATGAAAGCCATGGGCGTGCACAGCCTCTGTGTAAGCAATGCAGCAGGTGGCATGAATCCGAATTTTAAAGTGGGTGAATTAATGATTATCAATGATCACATTAATTTATTTCCCACCAATCCCCTAATTGGAAAAAACCATTCTTCACTCGGACCGCGTTTTCCGGATATGGGTGAAACATACGACGCCCAATACATTCGATTAGCAAAAACTGTTGCAATGAAAAACAACATAGAAGTTAAGGAAGGAGTTTATGCCGGCTTAACCGGACCATGTTTTGAAACGCCGGCCGAATACCGTTATTTGTGGCGCATGGGGGCCGATGCTGTTGGCATGAGTACAGTGCCCGAAGTAATTGTGGCAAAACACAGTAATTTAAGGGTGTTTGGCATTAGTATCATAACCGATATGGGCGTAGAAGGGCATACCCAGAAAATTACGCACGAAGAGGTTCAACATGTGGCAAATTTGCAAGAGCCAAAAATGAGCCTAATCATTAAGGAGTTGGTTGCACAACTCTAATTATAAGCGTCGGAATAAATTTTTGATATAATCAAGCGTGGCTATCTCTTTGTAATTATCTCCAAAAGCATGGTGCCACATAAATGGTAAATTAAAACTCACATTTGCCATTTTGTTGAGGGTTTCTTCATCCCAATCTTTACTTAAATTTTGAGGCAATACAATGTTGTGTTTTTTAATCATTTGTTTGAATTCGGCAACTCCTTGCGGGTAAATGTCTTCGAGGTGCTGAAAAATAACACAATTGGCGTAACAATGTCGGGTGCCGTGAATTTTTGAGAGGCCGTAACTCAAGGCATGACACACGCCTACCTCACTGTAGGTTAAACTTAAGCCACCCATCAATGAGGCCACCATTAAGATGTCGTCATTTTCGGGACTTTTCCCGGCTTTTTCATTTAAATACACTTCTCGGCACAAATGCAATGCCTGATCGCCATAGGCCAAACTAAATGCGTTATTGCGGATGCCGTTATGAGATTCAATACAATGAATATAAGTATCCATGCCTGTGTAAAACCACCAATCGGTTGGCACGCTTGCAATCAATGCCGGATCAAGTATCACTTGGTTAAAGACAGTCCAGTCACATTTTAATCCCAGTTTTTTTTCAGGCCCCGTTAAAACAGCCGTCATCGATACTTCGGCGCCGGTACCACTGATGGTAGGAACGCCTAAGTGATAAACTCCTGGTTTTTGAATTAAATTTAATCCTTGATACATGGTTGAAGAACCCTCATTGGTTAGCATCAATGAAAGGGCTTTGGCAATGTCCATGATGCTACCACCGCCAATACCAATCACGCCGCTGGGTAATCCTTTTTTCGAAAGTATTTCATCACGCAGCGTATCAATTTGTTCAGTGGTAGGTTCATGCGGATCGACATCAATAAAAAACACCAAGTCTTCAGCTTTGTTTTGCAATTGTTCACTCAGTGCTTTGCCCTTAAAATAGGCATCAACCAAATACACAAAATATTGCTTGTTTTCATTTCTAATAGGGGAAATGGTTTCGGCTAATTGTGCAAATGCACCGCGGCCGTAGGTTACTTTATCAATGTTTTTAAAATTCTTGTGGTTCATACAAAAGAATAATGCTGGTTTGTATTCGAATTAAATTTTTTGCAATATTTATTTGGCAGAAAATAAAACTTCTGCTTTTTGCCAATTGATAATGTTCCACCAGTTGCCAATATAATCTGCACGTTTGTTTTGGTATTTTAAATAATAAGCGTGTTCCCAAACATCAAGTGCTAAAACAATCTGGCCCTTCTCGGCGGCTACTTGCATTAGAGGATTGTCTTGATTGGGCGTTGTGGTGATGCGCAGTTTTTTGTTTTCATCGATGATTAACCAGCACCAACCACTGCCAAATATTTTTAAAGCTTTGTCTGAAAACTCACGCTTAAAATCATCAAAGGATTTAAATTGAAGATTGATGGCTTCGGCAAGTTTTGCATCAGGCAAATTGCTTGCCTGCGTTGGATTGGGTTTTAATAATTGCCAAAATAAACTGTGATTGTAATGCCCGCCAAGGTTGTTGCGAATTAAGGCCAGACTATCTGTGGTGATTAAAAGGCATTTTTGTTCGTCGGAAACAGTTAGATTAAGGAGTTTATAATCAGCACCGTTTAATTTATCAACGTAAGCCTTGTGGTGTTTGTCATGGTGAATCTCCATGGTTTGCTTGTCGATAAAGGGCTCCAATGCATCGTATCCATATTGAAGAGGCGGCAAAGTAAACGGCATGTCAGGCGCCGACCTTGGGTTTTCGAGGGCATGCAAAGGGTCGGTGTTTGTTCCACCCAATAAACTTCCGGCAATGCTGCCCAAGCCAAGCAATGCACTTTTCTTCAAAAATTCTCTTCTGTTATCGCTCATGTTAAAATTGGATTAATAATTGATTTTTTTCTACAGCCACACCTTTACTCACTGCAATTTTTCTAATTAAACCATCGCTTGGTGATTTTAAAATGTTTTCCATTTTCATGGCTTCCAACACCAACAATGCATCGCCTTTTTTAACTGCATCGCCTTCTTTTACCAATATGTTAAGCACCATGCCTGGCATAGGGGCCTTTACTTCATTTACTTTTTTGGCGGCGATGTTATCTAAGCCCAAATTCTGCAACAATTCATCGTACTTGTCTTTTAAATTTAGTTTGTATTTACGCGCGTTGATCTTCAAAACCATGCTCTTTTCTTCTTCATTCACTTTAATCAATTCAATGTTGTAAGATTTGTTTGCATAAAGCATATGAAATTGGTGATCATTGATCTTCACCAAATTGCCTTCAATAGATTTACCATTTAATAGGCCCTCGATAATTTGACCGTTTAAATGCAGGTCGGTTTTATGATTTTTGTTTTGGTTAACTTGAATGGAATACATAATACAAATTTAAACTTATTCGCTATATGAACGAAAAAACCCCGCTGCTGAGCGAGGTTTTAGAACTGAATGAAAATTACTTTTTAGAGAACTCGCCCATTTTGTTGTCAAAATTGATGAAATAACTCCCACGAGGCAAATTACTCACATCTACTTTGCTGCCATATCCTTTTTTCACAATGTTGCCGTACTGATCATAAATTTCATACATGGTTTCTGAGGCCTTGCCATCAGTCATTGATATAAAGCTAATTTCTTTGTTGGTTTTAACAGGAGAAAAATTACACTCAGCGATGTCGCTAATAAAGTCAACCGGTTTACTAATCCTTGGCTGGCCAGTATAATCGGTTTGTTTAATTCTTAATTGGTTTTTACCACTGTGTGGTGTTATTTTAAACGAATACTCATTGCCGCTTGGCGTACCGTTACCTTCTACCTCGCCAACTTTTACCCATTTGTTCCAACGGTACTGTTCAATAATATAAGTAAGAATGCCGGTTTCCGACTTGGTTGTCCATTTCATGGTGCCATCACCATCAACGGCCATGCTCAATACCTCAAATGAACTTCGTGGCTTTAAAACTTCGGCATTTAATACCCTTGGTTTACAGCCGTCTTTGTGGAAAATTTTTACCTCAACCTTTTCACCAAGATTTAATTTGTGGGCTTTTAAGTCGATTTCGAAGGCGCTAGAGTTGGTTTCGTCGGTAGTGATATTGCCGTTTACCTTCACTTCTGTTACACAAAAACCAACACCGCCTGAATTAAAAGGATTTTGCACATACAAGGATTTACCTTGATAATTTCCTTCGAGAATAATCACGCTATTTTGCGCCCAAATTGGGGTAAAAAATAGACAAAAAATACTCAAATAGACTAGTAAAGGCTTCATTAAATCGGTTAAATCCTCAGCGTGCAATATTATGACCTAAATTTTTAATTACAAAATATATTTTGGCAGCAAAATACAATTAAATTCCTATTAGTAAAGGACTTAATATTAAAATTTTATAACGCTGTGGTTTAATAAGCGTGCATTTTCTTCAATCTAGAACAAAATAAACAGAATAATCATTCCCAAAAAATGTTTTCCCAAAAAAAAAGGTCTGATTTTTTTAATTAATTTAGCCCCTCATGCTGTTTAAATTCCGCTTTGTGTTTTATTGCATATTGTACTTGCCTTTTTTGGCAAAATCACAATTTGTCATTAAAGGCAAAGTGTTTTCTGCCGAAAACAAAGAAGCACTTCCGTTTGTATCAATTTTGTTAAAGGGCACAAATTTGGGTACCCAAACCGATTTCGACGGTAATTTTATCATCAAAACCAATAAGTTAAGCGATTCAATAGTAGCGGTTTACGTGGGCTTTAAAAAATTAAGCCGTGTTGTTCAAAAAAATGTCACTCAACAAACCATTAATTTTCCAATGATTGTTGAAGGGGTTTCGCTGAACGAGGTAGAAGTAAAATCAGGGGAAAATCCTGCTCACCGCATTATTCGAAATTGTGTGGCCAACAAAGACAAAAATAACCGCAGCAATTACAATGCATATGAATATGAAGCGTATAATAAACTTGAATTTGATTTGACCCGAATTCCGAAGGAAATGCGAAATAAAAAAATTCTCAAGCCCATCAGCTTCGTTTTTGATAATGTCGATAGCACTTATAGTGGCGAAAAACCTTCTTTGCCCTTTTTTATTATTGAGAGTTTATCACAATTTTATTATAAAAGTAATCCCAAGCGTAAAAAAGAACTTGTGGTGGCAAGTAAAATTACCGGTTTAGAAAATGCCAGTGTGTCGCAAGTATTGGGTGATATGTACCAAAACATAAATGTATATGAAAACAACATTATCATCTTTGGCAAACAAATCCCAAGCCCTATTAGTAACAATGCCCTTTTTTATTACAAATTTTATTTGCAAGACAGCACCATTGAAGGCAATCAATACATTTACCATTTAACCTTTAAGCCCAGGCGCGCTCAAGAGCTAAGTTTCGCGGGTAACATTTGGATTGCCGATACTACTTGGGGTGTAAAGCGCCTTGAAATGACTTTGCCGAAAGAAGCCAATTTAAATTTTATCAACGCCGCCAATGTGGTGCAAGAGTACCATTATTTGGACAAAACCTGGATGCTGGAAAAAGACCGTTTGGTGATTGATTTTGCACCTACCAAAAAGGCCATTGGTTTTTACGGCAGAAAAACGACTTCTTATAAAAAAATTAAAATCAACCAACCAAAAGACGATAAGTTTTACGAGTTTTCGGATAAGATCATTGTGAGCGAAGATGCCCTTAAAAAATCGGATGAATATTGGAATGAAAATCGCCACGACAGTTTAACCATTCGTGAGAAAAAGGTATTTAAAATGATTGATACCATACAATCACTTCCTATTTATAAATCGTGGGTAGACATATTGTACATTTTAATAGAAGGGTATAAAGAGGTGAATAATTTCGAAATCGGGCCCTATTTCAATCTGGTTTCATTTAACAAAGTGGAAGGTACACGCTTGCGTTTTGGCGGCCGCACCAGCGGCAAATTCAGTCATTGGTACGAATTAAACGGTTATGTTGCTTATGGCTTAACCGATGAAAAATGGAAGTATGCACTTGGTTTCAAAAGCTTTTTATCGAAGAAGCCCAGCCGGCAAATTATTGGCA
>JBAXXZ010000081.1:0-8050 GCA_037127575.1 Bacteroidota bacterium
GCCAAGCCAAGTAGCGAGGAATTAAATATGGTGCCCCATTATTTCATTAACAACAAGCACGTGGGTGAATTATTTGGTGCAGGGCATTTTGCAAAGGAAGCAGATACTTTAATTGAAGCGCTATTTGAGCTACATGATAAAATAATTGTAGTGGGTGGATCGGGCTTATACATTAATGCTTTGTTACATGGAGTTGATGAATTTGAAGAGGTGCCGGTATCCATTCGGAACGGATTAAATAAAACATATCAAGAAAATGGACTGGCATGGTTACAGAATGAGTTGCTTAAGGCAGATGAAAAATGCTTTCATTCGGTTGACATCAATAATCCGCAAAGAATGATACGGGCCCTGGAAATATGTCATCACAGCGGTATTCCTTATTCCGACTATTTAAAGAAAGATGTGCAAAGAAAAAAGCATCAAAGCATTTCAATCTTTGCAAACATCGACAGGCCTATGCTTTATCAAAGAATAAACAGCCGCGTTGACGAAATGATGACGAATGGTTTGTTGAAAGAAGTAAAAAGTTTAATGGCATTTAAAGATCTAAATGCATTAAAAACTGTTGGTTACAAGGAATTGTTTGAGTATTTGGATGGCAAATTTACTTTGCCGGAGGCAGTTGATAAAATTAAACAACACAGCAGAAATTATGCGAAGAGGCAAATCACATGGTTTAAAAATAAAACCGATTTTAAGCAATTTAGGCCGCAAGAACTTCAGGAAATCATTGATTACATTGATAAATCGTCCTAAATGAAACGTATTGTAAATTTATTTGAGGATTATAAAAAGATTGGACTTCCGGTTAAAAATGTCATTGTATCGGAGTTTTTCATACAAATGGTGAATGCCACTTTTATGAATATACTCCCTTTATACATGCATCGTGAAGGCTTTAGTTCACAAGATATTGCCCTGTTTATTACCTTTCGATTTATTGGTGTTTTTGCTTTGGCATTGCCTTTGGGCCGTTTTATGAAAAATAGAAAGCTGATGCCTTTATTTTATTTAAGCAATTATTGCGTACCCTTTTTCGGTATTATGATCGTGGTTTGCATTAGCTTTCACTTAAAGATTTTGACATTGATCACTTTGGTTTTATGGGGCGCATCCTTCACATTTATGCAAATTCCTGTGTTCCCGTTTATTCTTAGAAACGCCGGCAAAGACATGCAAACTGCGGCCATTTCGTTGAGTTATAGCACATGGAGTTTTGGCGGTATCATCAGCGGATCGGTGATTGCCATTTTAGATTATATTAATCCAATTGTATTTGACGAGCAATTTATTTTACTTCTTTTTTCAGTAATGGGTTTTGGCGGTATATATTATTTGAAACGCATTGTGAACTTTAACGAAATTCAAATTGATGAGAAACAAGAAGTAGAATCAGCAAAAGAAAATAAAACCGATTGGCCCATCGTTTTTAAAGCCTTGATACCTACTCTTATTATTGCCACAGGTGCAGGATTAACCATTCCTTTCATTAGTTTATTTTTTGACGAAGTGCATCATGTGGGAAAAGGCGGATTTTCTGTATTGAGTTTTATAGCCTCCTTGTTGGTGGCGTTTTTTGCATTATTGGTCCCGCACATCAAGGAAAAAATTGGTTATCAAATTGCCATACCAACTACACAATCATTGGCTGTTGTATCCTTGGTGGCCCTTGCTACAACACAATTTTACGCCCAATTACCCATTGCAGTAGTGATCGCAGCCATTTGTTATTTGTTACGCCAACCATTGATGAATATGGCCGGACCAATGACTTCAGAATTGGTATTGAATTATGTGGGCAAAAAAAATAGGGAAATTACAAGTGCACTCATTTCCGCGATTTGGAGCGGCAGTTGGGTTGTAAGCGGTTTTATGGTAACCGTTATGTTTGGTTATGATTTTTCATTCGCCACCATTTTCCTTATTACCTCATTGTTATATGCTTTTGGTGTTGTGATGTATTATTTGTTAATTTTAGATTACAACGTCAGGCATGAACAAGGTAAAATTGAATAAAAAAACCATTCTCCTTTGGCTCCTTATATTGTGGGGTGAAATGGTGACTGGACAGAAAATTCAGTTCAATCTCCAACAAGGCTCAAGCATTGTTTACAAACATTATGTATTTTGTTTCGGAATCTCCAGCAACGGCCAAAACACCCGTTTTACAGTTTACAAGTGCAGTGCAACATTACAATTAATAGATAGCATATCGGTTGATTTACCAAAAAACTCAAGTGCTAATTATCTGAATTTTCAGGCAGACACTTTGCATGATTTCTTAAACATTTACTTGCAAGAAAAAAACACAAATCTGGTTGATGTTATACGACTAGATGCTTCGTTGAAAATACAAAGTGTACTTAAAAAAATAGAAGTGGCCAGACTTAACAACAGTAGTTTACTTGGTGAGCAAGTGTACTTTTTAAAAAACAAGGCATATGTGCTCAAACATGCAAGTGACAGCTCAGGGCAACAATACTATTTGAATCAATATGATTTGAAATCAGACAAGGAAAATTTTGACTACCTGTTAAAATGGCAATATCCCTTTGAACGCAAGTACATACAATTTGTTGAATTTTTAAGAGTGGACTCTCAAAATGTGAATTTGTTCGTGAAAATATTTAAAGGAGCAAAGGTAGGCCACTATTATTTAAAAATTGATACCAAAACCGGCAAACTAATAAAAGCCACTAAATTAAATGAAGGCAACGACCAGCATTATATGCCAGGTGCCAACTTTTATTTTTCTCCTGAAAAAAGCCTCTGGTTGTTCGGACAAAAATTAAATACAAACCAATACAAACCCGAAAACAATTATCTGGCAACAAGCGGCGGAAGTGCTGCAGTCTTATATTGCATGGTGATAGACTCATTGGGAGAATTAAGCGAACGAAGAGAATATAAAATACCAATTAAAGAAAATCAAACAGGAAACAATAAGGTAAATTCTTCCTGCATTTTAAAAATGGTTAATGCTAAGCGCTTAAACAATGGCAACATTCGAATTGAATTCGATATTTTTAAAAATGAAATGCAAAAAATAAATTGTTTTTATTATTGTCAAACACAAGTATGCCAATTGATAAACGATGGCGAAAAATATCAGTTGGAACAAACATTTATACAAACGAATTTAGAAATTGAAAATTTTTATCGTAACAAGGATCCGTTAAACTTGAACGGAATAAAATGTTTAGACAGTGTTTATCAATTAAATGAATTATATGACACCAAGCTGAACATGCCGGTAAAACTTAAATTTAAAAGCGATGATCAAAACAATGGGTACTGGATCTTGTTGAAAAATGACATCTCAAAAAAACAAATTGTGATTGGCTGTTTGGCCCCTCAAAACAAAATCTACAAATTAACAAACATTGAAAATACAGGGTCCGATAAAAATCTACAGGTACACTTTCCGAATTCTAATAATTTTGTAATTGGCTATCAATTGGATGAGAAAATTTTTCAATTGATGTTAAAGCAATGGTAAATCATTCATTAAATTTGAATCATGATACAACGTAAGCAAACTTTATTTTTACTTCAATTAATTATATGTGGAATCGCTTTAATGTATATTCCCTGTCTAAATATTACACTAACCGAAAAATCAATCGGCTTATGTTTGGTACCGTCGATGAATGTTGATATTGTATCATCGATTGGTCATTCAAGTGCAATTTTTCTAAATCTTGCAGGTATCGTTTTAAGTTTTGCCATCATTTTCTTGTTCAAGAAAAGGGAGATGCAAATTAAACTGAGTTATTTACTGATTGTTTTGTGGTTAATGTTAATTGCGATGATTTACTTTTGTCCGATGGTGATGCCTTCAGATAAAATTCAAAACATTACCAGAAATACTTTTGCTGCATTTGTGGGTGCAATAGCCATATTGGCGGCATGGTTCGCTATCAAGTTTATCAAAAAAGACATTGAACTTTTAAAAAGTGCAGATAGAATTCGTTAAATTATTTTATTCTTTTCCACACATCGGTTCTTCCAACCATTGTAATACCAATGTACCCACGAACTTTTAAAATAGAATCATTTTCCAAGGTCATCACGCACTTATAAATTTTTCCGTTTTCAGGGTCATATATGGTACCGTTTTCGTATTTACCTTTACCCTCATAAGTAAAACCTAATAAATTATTTATACCAATTTTCGGATTTTTTCTTTTGGCTTCATCAGGATTTTTAATATCCATTTTCGGGTTTCCTTTTTCATCCAAAGGTTCTTTTAACCAAACCAATTTACCCCCAAACTTATCGCCATAGGCCGATATTTGAATTCTTCCTTTACCGCTGCCCGTTTGCCAAAGACCAAGAATTTTATTTGCTTCAGACTTATTTTGGGCTTGTGTTTGAATTAAAAACAAACATGAATAAACAATAACAAGTAATTTTTTCATTTTCTACGGCTTAAAAAGTTAGTTTAAGTGTTTTAATTTCACCATTCCTAAGTACATCAACAGTGGTTTCATCACCTTTTTTATAGGCCGATAATGCCTTCATATAAGATTGTACATCTTTTACGTCAACATTACCAAGCTTTTTCACAATATCACCTTTCATCACACCTGCTTTAAATGCAGGTTTATTATCTGTTACGCCATCAATGCGCATGCCATCGCCTTCGAATGTGTAATCAGGCATTACGCCCATTGTCACTTTAAAACTTGATTTTCCGGTATCTGGATTTCTGGTTTTCAGAAACTGCATTTTTGGGTAGTGGAAAGTTTTTTCGATCAAAAGTGCAATGTATTTAAGCACATCGGCTTCACCCTGGTAATTAATTTTATCGGCATCATCTGAAGGTTTATGGTAATCGCTGTGCTGCCCTGTGAAAAAATGCAATACAGGCACATCTTTTAAATAAAATGAGGTTTGATCGCTGGGTCCAATTCCGCTGCTATCTTTTTTGATGCTAAATTTGGTTTGGATAGAATCGATTAATGGCACAAAAAGAGGGGATGTGCCTACACCATATACAATTAGTTTTTTTGTAGAGTCATTTAGTCTCCCAATCATATCCATGTTTACCATGTAATTGATTTTACTGAATTCCAAATCAGGGCTTTCACAATATTTCTTTGATCCCAATAAACCCAATTCCTCACCACTAAAACAAATGAATAATAAATTAAATGGTTCGCTGACATTGTTTTTAGAGAAATATTTTGCCAATTCCAATACACCGGCCGTTCCGCTCGCGTTATCATCGGCTCCATTGTGGATTTTACCTTCCGGATTGGCATCTAAACTGTTATGGTCCTTCCCCAATCCTAAATGATCATAGTGTGCGCCAACAACAATGGTATATGGGGATTTGTTATCCAAAAAGGCTACAACATTATTGGCATGCTCTTCTTTAATATTAGTTGTAGCAGTATCGTGTGGACCCTTTGCCCTTTTAAATTTAAATTCCTTTATATAAGAGCCATTGAAGGAAGATAGGCCTAATGCTTTAAACTCTTTGGCCAAATACTTTGCAGCCTTTAATTCATCGCCCGTTGCGGTTCCTCGTCCCTTTAACTTGTCATCGGCCAAATATGAAATGTGCTTTTTTATGGAAGCAACTTCAATGGACTGGGCATTTAAATTGACGGCTGAATAAGTCAAAACAAGGGCAAAATATAGTTTTTTCATTTCGAGAAGATATGTTCAAAAATAAGCATTGTACGGCTGAATAAAAACAAAATGCTTAAAAGGAATCAAATCTTTAAAAAACATAATTGCTTATCTTAGCGTACAATTATGCAAAGGTCGATTCAACAATTAAACATCGGTATTTTAGGCGGCGGTCAATTAGGCCGCATGGTGCTTCAGTATGCCATTAATTTAAATTTAAACATCAGCATTTTAGATCCTGATAAAAACGCCCCTTGTAAGCACTTGGTGGGTAACTTTAAGCATGGAAGTTTAACTGATTACGACACCGTTTATGCTTTCGGCAAAAACATGGACTTGCTGACCATTGAAATTGAAAATGTGAACACAGATGCCTTAAAAGCATTGGAAAAAGAAGGCGTAAAGGTTTTTCCGCAGCCGCATATCATTGAAATGATTCAGGACAAAGGATTACAAAAAATGTTTTATCAACGACATAATATTCCAAGTCCTGATTTTTTTCTTGTTGATGGCAAAGAACAAATTAAAAAGTACGCCGATTATTTTCCCTTTTTTCAAAAGTTACGTAAGGGCGGTTATGATGGAAAAGGCGTTGTAAGGTTAAATGATGTTCAGCAAATTGAAAAGGCTTTTGATGCACCCAGTGTATTGGAGCGTTTGGTTGATTTCGATAAAGAATTATCGGTAATAGTGGCCAGAAATGAAGAAGGAGAAGTCAAATGTTTTCCTGTGGTTGAATGTGAATTTAACGCCAAGGCCAACCTGGTAGAATTTTTGTTTAGTCCTGCCAACATTAAAAAAACAGTTGAAAAGGAAGCCCTAAAGTTGGCCACTGAGGTAGCTGAAAAACTACAAATTGTTGGTTTATTGGCTGTGGAATTATTCTTGTGTAAAGACGGTAGAGTATTGGTGAATGAAATAGCCCCTCGGCCGCATAATAGTGGGCATCATACCATTGAGGGCAACATGACATCGCAGTTTGAACAACACATGAGGGCCATTTTAAATTTACCGCTTGGTGATACATCCATTATTAAAAGCGCCGTAATGGTTAATTTGCTAGGTGAATCCGGTTTTGAAGGTAATGCCATTTATAAAGGATTGGATGATGTTTTAAAATTCAGTGGTGTATATGTGCATTTGTATGGCAAGATGTTGACAAAACCATTCCGAAAAATGGGGCATGTAACCATTGTGGATGATGATATTTTGGTTGCAAAGCGAAAGGCAAAATCGGTGCAATCAACATTAAAAGTAATAGCTTAATTTTTTTATTAAACCCATGGAAAAAAAACTATGTCCTGAATGCGGCGATGAAATTAAAGGCCGTATAGACAAGAAATTTTGCAGCGACATGTGTCGAAATGCCTTTAACAACAAGGTAAACAGCGATAGCAATAATTTTGTGAGAAACATTAACAATGTGCTTCGTAAAAACCGCCGAATATTAGAAGAAAGTTTGGTTGGCGAAAAAATTACTCTGCCTCGACAAAAATTAGTTGACAAGGGCTTCAATTTTAAGTTCATTACCAATCAAACCATTACCAAAAACAATCACAGTTATTATTTCTGTTATGAATATGGCTATTTGGCATTGGAGAATGATCTGATTTTAATAGTGAAGAAAAAGCAGGATTAAAAAAATTTGCAATTTTCAAAAACCAACAAGTTATTTCTGCAAAATTTGCAATTTTTTGGTTTTAAGCCGGTAAATTTCGCGTCAAAATTCCTTCCAGGTATTATTTGTAATTATATTCAGTAAAAAACGCGGTTGCCGCTAAAACTGCCCTATTTTTCAATTATCTATTCGTAGCTCCTCATTGTAATTTCGTCAATAAAGTTCAATCAAATGAAAAAAATTGACACAAACAGCCGCGGCATCGCCATTCAAATTGCTACAAATGCTTTTATTGAAAACCCATCCATGAATTGGTTCTTAAATCCAAAACTTTCTAGGGATGATGCTATGCAGGCCTTGTGTGAACATTGCATTGACATAGCGATTTTAAAAGGCGGTGCCTATATTAGTGATGATCTGTGTTGCATCTGTTTGCTGTATCACAGCCAAACTAAAATTAGTGTTTGGGAGTCCCTCAAATTGAATTACGACTTTATTATAAAATGCAGTGGATGGCGAAAAACATTTTCGGTATTAAAAAGACAAGACTTTATGCAAGCCATGCGTTTACAGAGTGAACATTTATATTGCCAAATTTTGGCCAGCAACAAAATAGAAGGAAAGTGCTCTGTTATTGAAGCAAAAAATTTTATGTTTGAAATGAGCGACCGATTGCATTTACCAATTGTTGCAGAAACTTGTTTAGAAAAAAACAAAAAAGTATTAGAACAAAAAGGAAACAAGTACACATTAGAAGAAACAAAAATTATTACAGCATTTTTAAAAGAG
>JBAXXZ010000082.1:0-8026 GCA_037127575.1 Bacteroidota bacterium
CTACGGTTGAGGGATAATTTCTTCCCCACAACAATTTAAATTCCTGAAAAAACAATCACTTATTTTGCTTCGCCTTCTCTTAATTTGGCGAGTTCTTCATTCACAATTTTTCGTTTGGCCGTTAATTCCGCAATTTTCGCTTTTTCGGCTTCTATCTTCTCCTCTATTTCCTTCATAAAAGCATTGCTGCTACCTTTGGCAGTTTTGAAGAATCCCAAATTGTTATCGTAAGTACGCATGCGCCCATTGATTTCCTCAATTTGTTTTCGAAGAAAATCCGATTCTTTGCGCAATTGGTCGTTGTTGTTTTCTGAAGACACCATACGATCAACCTTACTCTTGAACTGCATCACTGCTTTTTCCTTTTTATCCAAATGCAATTGGTCGTAAAAGCCATCTAATAAATTATAAAAGGTATCATTTAAACGCTTTTTATCCTTCAATGGCACATGTCCGGCTTCATTCCACTCGTGGTTCAATTGTTTGAGTGCTTCACGATTGGCGTTGTTATCTTCCCCCAATTTAAATTCTTGCAATTTAGTAAGTATGGCTTCTTTAACTTGGAGATTCCCTTCATAGGCTTGCTCGATACTTTCTAGGTGTTGTTTTTTGGCTTCAAAAAAAGTGTTGCAGGCCTTTCTGAATTTTTGAAACAAACGTGGCTCTTCTTTATCGCCATTACTTGGATACTTTTTCCATTCATCTTGTAAACGGATTAAATCCAAACCGGTTTTTTGCCAATCAGTACTTTCTTTTAGTGCTTCTGCCTTAGCAATCAGTTCATTTTTAATTTTACGATTGGCTGCAAATTTTTCATTTAAACCTGCAAAAAATTCTCTTTTCTTTTCAAAATAATCATCACAGATCCCTCTAAATTCTGCCCAAATCTTTTCATTGTCCTTCTCCGTAGTTCTGCCTACTAATTTCCAGGCATTTTGCAACTCAATTAATTTTTCAGTGCTCTCGTTCCACTTCGCTGCTTTGCCGGCTTGCGCTACAGACTGAATCAATTCTTTGGCTTTTTCAATTAAAGCCATTTTGCTTTGAAGATTTTGCTCTTTTTGATCTTCAATGATTGTGTAATGTGATTTTATTTTGGCGTAGGTTTCATCCAACACCGTTTTAAAATCTTGTTTTAAGGCTTCCCATTTGTTATTGGGCACCGGACCAATTTCTTCCCACTCGTTGCGGTAAACTTTTATTAAACGCTCGGACTCTTTAATATTATCATTGCTTTGAATGGTTCTTAATTTTTCAATTAATTCGGTTTTGTGTTCAAAGTTCTTTTTTAAATCGTGTTCTTGTAAATCACGGTAAATTTTAATGTTGTAATACATGTCTTCAACCGCGCGACTGTATTCAGATTGAATGTCTTTGTATTTGTGCGAAGACACCTGTCCTGCTTCTTTCCAATGCGTTTGTAGTTCTTGTAACATCCTTAAGGCCGCGCCAACGTGATCGCTCACATGGGTAAGGTCTTTAATTTTCGCGATGATTTCTTGGCGAACGAGCAAATTTTTGGCTTGCTCGGCTGCAATTTTAGCGTCGTTTTGTTTTTTCAATTGATTGTATTTTTCAATCAATTTTTCAAATTCATGGTCATCTGCTTGTTTTGGATAGTCGAATTCCTTTACGTGGCCACCTTCATCGATAAAGCTTTGGCGGGCCTTTTCAAATTCAGAAGTCCATAATTTTTGAAACTCTTTTTGCAGAGTACGCACTTCGGAAGCCACTTCACCTGAGTCTTTCAACAACAGTTCTTCAAGTTTTACAATTAGTTCTTTTTTCATTTCAAGTTCAATTATTTGCGTTGTTTTCCTGGAGGTTATTTTTTATAAAGTTATAGAAAATGCCTCAAATTTTATATGTAGAGCCCAAAAATAAAACAAATCAAACGTTAAGCAAATGATTAATTTTATTGCTTTTTTAGTAAAAACACTGTAATTTGTAAATTAAGCCCCATGCTTGAAGAGAAATACCTCGAACTGCTTCAGTTTAATAAGATCCGCGGCTTGCTTAAAAAACATTGTTTTAGTCAGGAAGCCAAAGACATAGTTGATGCAATGCAGCCCGCAACTTCAATTGAAGAGGTGTGGCCCTTGTTAAACCAAACGAAAGAAATTTCAGACATCTTTGGCGGGCAAGGTTTTTTCCCTTCGGTTGAATATGACAGTGTTTATGATACACTTAATTACTTAATCATTGAGGGTACCGCCCTGCAAGCCACCCAGCTTTTAAACCTCACCAAAACGGTGGAGGGCTGTAATACCTTAATTCGTTACATTAAAAACAACAGAGCCGGATTGCCCTTTTTATTCGCCTGTGCCGATGAATTGGAAGTAAACAACTTTGTAATTGATGCCATTAAAAAGGTGATTAACGAAGAGGGAGAAGTAAAAAGTAATGCTTCACTAGAATTAAATCAAATTAGAAAAAAAATTATTGAAAAAAGAAGGGAAAGCGACAAGCGCTTTTACAACTTGGTTGGTGAATTAAGAAAACAAGACATTTTAAGAGAAAACGAAGAGAGCTTTTTTAACGGCCGAAGAACATTGGCAGTAATGGCAGAATATAAATCTGAAGTGAATGGCTTGGTGCATGGCAAGAGTGAAAGTGGACGCACCATTTTTATTGAACCGGCTGTTAGTTTAGGCATTAACAATGAAGTGGCTGAATTAGAAATAGACGAAACAAGAGAAGTTAATCGCATTTTAAGAAGTGTTTGTAGCGAAATAAAACCCTATGCCCAAGGTTTAAAAAAATCACACCAATTTTTAAATACGGTCGACTTCATAAAAGCCAAAGCACAGCTGGCCATTGACATGAAGGCTGTTTTACCTGTTATGAATACGCAGCAAGAGTTATTGGTGGAAGAAGCCTATCATCCATTATTATATTTACAAAATAAGAGTTTAGGAAAAAAAACAATTCCATTAAGTGCTAAATTAAACCAGCAACAGCGCGTTATTGTAATCAGCGGGCCCAATGCCGGCGGTAAAACAGTGGCTTTAAAAACCATTGGTTTGTTGCAAATGATGTTACAAAGTGGCATGCTGATTCCGGTAAACGCCAATAGTAGCTTCTCGTTTTTTGATCAAATATTGATTGATATTGGCGACACACAAAGCATCGAAAACGAACTCAGTACATACAGTGCCAAGTTAAAATCGATGACACATATTTTAACTGAAGCCAATGGTGCTTCTTTAATTTTAATGGATGAATTTGGCAGCGGCACCGATCCTGAACTAGGCAGTGCTATTGCAGAAGCCGTTTTAGAAAGCATTGTTAAATCAAATGCAAAAGCAATTATTACCACGCATTTTGGAAAAGTGAAGTTATTGGCGGAAAAATTAAACGGCTGCGTAAATGCTTGTATGCTTTTTGATTTGGAAAAACTAGAACCCTATTACAAATTAAATATAGGTGAACCAGGCAGCAGTTTTACGTTTGAGGTAGCCGAACGCATTGGTTTTCCATTGCAATTAATCAAACAAGCCAAAGAAAAAATTAACAAAGACGAACTTCGGCTCAGTAAATTGTTATCGGAATTACAAGAGCAAAAACTGAAACTGGAGTGGCAAGAGCAAAAAATGGAACATGAGTCGTTTGTGATGAAAATGGCCAAAGAAAAATACCATACTTTGTTTAACACTTGGGAAGAAAAAATGGATAAAGAGCGGGAAAAGAAAATCGAGCTCAGCCACATGGCAGAATACGGCCAAAAATATTTGCGTTTAATGGGTGACTGGAATGCCAAAAAAGACCGCAAACTAGTGATTCAGAGGTTTATTGATGGCATTACAGCCGAAACAAAAAAACAAGAACAGCTCAAAAAGCAAAACTTAAAAAACAACTTCGCTTCCAAAAAAATTGAAAGAATAAAACCGCAATTAAAAGTGGGCTCAAAAGTACGGGTGTTAAACGGCCAAGAAATTGGTATTGTTGAAAGCATCAAGGATGAAAAAGTACTGGTACAAATGGGTTTGATGAAACTCACTGTAGGCATGGAAAACTTGATGCTGGCGGATTAAGCAAATAAGTTGATTGAATAAATAAAATTAAGCGAAGAGAACGCAAAGCCACTTAACCTGCAATGTTACAAATACTGTTATAGGCACAGTACATACAAATATCTTTGTCCTCACATTGTTCAAATGCATTGTCTTGGTTAAATATGGAGGCCACAAAATTTGATAAGGCCTTTTCAAATTCCTGCAAAAAAGCTTGGGTAAAACACAATGGCAACTTATCGTTTTTAATCATTTTTGGCTCACTTTCAAATACCTTTAATGGCACAATACAAGGCTGCATCATTTCGGGTGCGCAAAAATTATTTTTATAAAGCAACCAAGCATAAATAAATAATTGCAATTGCTTGTTGTATTTCACGTCACTAAACAAGTCCTCAAAATTACTGAATTGAAATTTATCGGCTGCCTTTACGGAATTTTTGTAATCAATAATTCTGAAATATTCCCCTACCCGATCGATACGGTCCATCTTCCCTCTAATATATACCAACTGCGTTTGGCCTTTAATGATAACTTCTATCGGTGCCACAAATTCCTTTTCCAAATCAATTAAGGTTAAATGTTGATGCGCGTTTTCTAATGAAGCAATTAAGGCCAAATCGTTTTGCAATACTTTTTTGCAATACACTTTAATTACTTCTTCCAACAAAATGTTTTTTCCAACCGGTTCCTTATCATCGAAAAATTGCATGTAAGCAGTTCTAACAAATGCGTCAATTTGTTTTATTTTGTTTTGCAAATTGCTTTTACTCATTTGCAATTGCACTTGATCGCTATAAATCAATTCCAAGGCTTTGTGCAGGATTGATCCAAATGTGTTTGCCTCGGCAACCTCCTCAACGGCTTCTGTTTCCTTTAAATGTGCCGCATAACGAAAATAAAATTTTAAACTGCATTCCTTAAACACAGTAAGCGACGAAGGCGATAATGCTGCGAATTCGGCCTGACTAAGTGCCTTTTCGTATATGGATTGTAAAGTATCTTCATTTTTTGGGATCACAATTTTTTGATAAGCTTCACCCACTTTGTTTTCATCCACTACCGTGTGTTCTTCTATTTTCACCAATGCATTGTACGATTTTAACTCGAGCTGCAACTGGGTTACAAAGCGACTCTTTTCGCCTTTGCCCATCGAATCTGTTTCACTGTCGTATGTAATGAGTATGGTTGTAGCCCTTTGAATTAAGCGGTAAAAGTGGTAGGCATAAATGGCGTCCTTTTCAGCATATAATGGCAAACCAAAGGCACGTTTTAAATCATTTGGAATAAAAGAGCCAGCTGTTTTACCTGCCGGTAATACCCCTTCGTTTACATTCACCAAAATTAAATGGTCAAAATCCAGCGTGCGTGTTTCTAATACGCCCATCACTTGCAATCCTTGCAAAGGCTCACCAACAAAGGGTGAAGTTAAATGCCCGATAATTTGCGTGAACAATTGTTTGTAGGCAGGCCAAGTGCTAAAGTATGGGTACTGTTTTAATAAATCATTTAATCGGTTAAAATTAGTCGACAGCACATTTAAGTATTCAAGTTCAAGCGCCAATTGTGTATTTTGAACTTCAGCAGCAAAAAAACCGCTTAACAATTCAATGGTGTTTTTTATTGTCAAACTAAAAGTAACGGTTGACTCATGCGCAGCAAGAAGATTTCTATAAACGGCTAAATCATCACCAAAAATTTCCTGCAAATGTTTCGGTGTAATAAAAGCCAAATTACGTTGATTGATTTGTTTAATCATCAAATTCCAATTTAACTTAAGACCTTTTGTTTGTGCAATGGATTTAAAAATTGGATGCCGCATTAAGGCTAACAAATCTTTGTGATAGATTACTTTGTCGCGGCGATTTTGTTTATCAAAATTTACTTGTAACTGAATCAGTTGATCAATAAGTTCGTAACATGAAGTATATTGAATCGGATACTCCATGGTGATGTTCACATGCTCTATTGTTTCAGGTAATTGTTTCAAAACCGGCCAAAGCATTTTTTCATTGGCCAAAACAATGGCAATTTTATCAGCCGGCACACCTTGTTGCAACAACTCATTCAAACTTTGTTTCACCACTTGCGCCTGACCCATTTGTTTCGGCACCGATAATATTTGAATCGCTTTTTCGGACTTAAAATTATCCTCTATAAACAATCGGTTTTTTTCGGGAAACAATTCAAAGTTTTGTCGCAAAAAATCACCGGCCTCTTGGTTTTTATTGTTTAAATAATAATCATCTGCATCCCACAACAACTCGGCCTTTTGTTTGTTTTTAAGTGTTTGAATAATTTTTATTTCAGCCGCATTCAAGGCATTAAAACCACAAAAAAGCAAACGAGAAAATTGATTCGGATAATCTGATGATTCAACCTGTTTTACCGCCCGTCGATACGCCAAACCTTGATAGGCCTGTTGTTTCGATAACAAGCGGCGGGTGTAATGTTGGTAAATAGGACCCAAACTATTCATAAAGTGCAAATACTTGCTTTGGTATTCGCTTAGGCTTTCTTCACCCAAACTCCAATTTTCAATTTCCTTAATGTGTTTTAAGTTGTCGTAAATCTGACTTGGATCGGCCAAAAAACGGTCAATCTCATTAAAATCTTGCAAAATAATTTGTCCCCATTTTGCAAAACTTTCAAATGGCTCCGCATCTGCACCGTAGCAAACACGGTAACTTTCGTACAACAAACACACCAAATCAATTTCCTCTAAAATTTGTAATTCGCTGAGTTGGTTAATTAAGTCTTCAATGCTAATGATGGTGGGCAACCAAATGCTTTTACCGAAACTTTGGGCCAGGTGTTTTTTTAAAAATAATGCCCCACGTTTATTTGGCAGTACAATACATAATTTATCTACCGTATCTTTGTGATGCTCGTAAATATAATCAGCAACCGATTTTAAAAACGCCTTGGCCATGAAGTCCGAAGATATAAACTTTCCCCTGTACCGTAAGTATAAAAATAACAAGAGCTATTTTAAAATTTTGGATGAACGAAATTTTGAAGAACTACAAATCATTGGTACTAAGGTGGTGTTGCATAAAATTCGGGCTATTTCATTTCCGGAGATTAATTTTATACACGATTTGATTTTTAATTATTTAGAAATGGCGGATGATATCGATGCTAAAGACTTTGAAGAGGTAAAACAAAAGGTTTAATTTTTTTTGGGCGCATTCCATGATTGAAAAAACCTAAAAATCTTTGGAAGTTTTTTCAATCATGGGTCGGGCTCTCGCGGCTCGCTCTTTATCGCGGGAAAAAAAGAACCCCGCGATAAAGGAGCTCAAACAAACCGCTCCATCCCTTGCGCAGCATTTCGTTTCCGGAGATTAATTTTATACACGATTTGATTTTTAATTATCATGCGATGGCGGATGACATTGATTTGACGGCCTTTGAGGAAGCGAAGGCCAAAGTTTAGTGATCATATTTTTTGGGCGCCTGTCAATTGGCTGTTGTAAATTCAAAAAAAGCCAATTGCCACCGGGCCTTCGCTTCAGCCACGCTTGCCAAATGCTGATTTTGTAGGTTTGCAGGGGCTTCCTCCGGTCGCCGCTTCAACCAAAAAAATCATAGCATTTGTCTGCGCGTGGGCTTTCGTTCAGTCCCTGGCGCAAACTTTCATTTCCGGCGATTAATTTTATTCGGGAGAACAGCGTTTAATTTTAAATAATGGCAGGTGTTATAAAATAGGAAACTATTTGGGGTCAGAATGGCATATTTAACTGAATATATCGCGCTTTAATAATTCTAATTAGCCTGATTGATTGATAGAAAGGCGTTCAAAACCCTCAAATTTTTGTATCTTTGTTATAGTGGAGAAAATCTTGAAAATAACGAGTTTAAAGGCGAAAGAATCAACTTTTAATTATTGGCTGACAAAGAGCGATATGGATAGACTTTCCGCTATTGAAATATTAAGACAACACTATTTTAGTTTAAATAATAATGTTCAGCCAAGACTTCAAAGAATTTGTCATATTGTTACAAAAACA
>JBAXXZ010000083.1:0-8006 GCA_037127575.1 Bacteroidota bacterium
CTTATAATCTTCGTGCTTGTTGTTGGGTATTCCGTTCTTTTCAAGGTAAAAGAGCGCCTTACTTAAGGCAGCATCATTCACAAAAGCAACCTTACCCGCACTAGGTGAAATTTTATCGATGATGTGTTGGGCCGTATGTGATTTTTCTGCTATCATTTTTTATTGCGTTGGGAAAGTTTCAAAGGTCGAAAGTTGAGAAAGTTTTAAAGTTTCGAAGGTGCTTACATGAAAAACTATATTCTGAATCACGATCATTTTTATATTATTGATTTTCGAATTTTGATTTTACTTCATCATACCCTTTTGCCTCCAATTCAAGTGCCAATTCTTTGCCGCCCGATTTCACGATTCTACCGTTATATAAGATGTGTACAAAATCAGGAACAATATAATCCAACAAACGCTGGTAATGCGTAATCACAATAAAAGCGTTGTCTTTACTTTTTAATGTATTCACACCATTGGCTACAATTTTTAGTGCATCAATGTCAAGCCCGCTGTCAGTTTCGTCTAAAATTGCCAATTTCGGATTTAGCATGGCCATTTGAAAAATTTCGTTTCGTTTTTTTTCACCGCCGCTAAAACCCTCATTCACACTTCTGTTGGTTAATTTACCATCCAGTTCTACCAATTTTTGTTTTTCCTTAACCATGGCCAAAAAATCTTTTGCTTCCATTGGCGCCAAACCATGGTATTCGCGAATTTCGTTCACCGCAGTTTTTAAAAAATTGATGTTGCTCACTCCCGGAATTTCCACCGGATATTGAAAAGCCAAGAATAATCCTTCGCGCGCGCGGTCTTCAGCTTCCATGTCGAGTAAATTTTTACCGCTAAACATCACTTCACCTTCTGTTACTTCATACTCAGTCTTACCGGCCAACACACTCGATAACGTGGATTTCCCGGAACCGTTAGGCCCCATGATGGCATGGATTTCTCCTGCTTTTATTTCGAGATTTATGCCTTTTAATATTTCTTTGCCGTCAACTGAGGCATGCAGATTTTTTATCGATATCATATTTTTTCTTATTACTATTTTTTGGGCGCCTTAACGGGCTACTGCGGGCTTCGGTTTTTTTGCACGTCTTCCATTCTTTTCAGGCGACGTGCAAAAAGAACTAAACCCTTCGCATCCCTGGCGCAAAACCCGTTTATCCAACGCTTCCCTCTAAACTAATCGCCAACAACTTCTGTGCTTCAACAGCAAACTCCATTGGCAACTTATTTAAAACTTCTTTGCAATAACCATTTACAATTAAAGCAATGGCTTTTTCCATACCAATACCACGTTGCTTACAATAAAACAATTGGTCTTCGCCAATCTTACTCGTGGTGGCTTCGTGTTCAACAATGCCACTTTTATCTTTTATTTCTATGTAAGGAAAGGTATGAGCACCACATTGATCACCCATTAGCAAACTATCGCACTGCGAAAAATTGCGGGCATTACTCGCTCCCTTACGAATTTGCACCAAACCGCGGTAACTGTTATTACTAAATCCCGCACTGATACCCTTCGAAATAATGGTACTGCGTGTGTTCTTACCAATGTGTATCATTTTTGTTCCGGTATCAGCTTCTTGCTTATTATTGGTTAATGCCACCGAATAAAACTCACCCACACTATTATGGCCTTTTAAAATCACTGACGGGTATTTCCAAGTAATGGCCGAACCTGTTTCTACTTGGGTCCACGAAATTTTTGAATTATCTTCCAAACATATACCGCGCTTGGTCACAAAATTGTAAATACCACCTTTCCCTTGTTTATCCCCAGGATACCAATTCTGCACCGTGCTGTACTTCACCTCTGCATCTTTGTGTGCAATAATTTCTACAATAGCAGCGTGCAACTGATTCTCATCGCGCTGCGGCGCAGTGCACCCTTCAAGGTAAGAGACATAAGCACCTTCATCAGCCACAATTAATGTGCGCTCAAACTGCCCGGTGCCTATGGCATTGATGCGAAAATACGTTGATAATTCCATCGGACAACGCACCCCTTTTGGAATGTAACAAAATGATCCATCACTAAACACTGCCGAATTTAAAGCCGCGTAATAATTATCCGTTGGTGGCACCACAGTACCCATGTATTTTTTTATGAGTTCAGGATATTCAAGTACCGCCTCACTGAATGAACAAAAAATAATGCCCTTCTCGGCCAAAGTTTCACGAAAAGTAGTTTTCACCGAAACACTGTCAAACACCGCATCTACTGCGATATTCGATTGCACACCACTCAAACGTTTTTGTTCTTCGAGCGAAATACCCAATTTTTCAAAAGTCTTCAGCAATTCAGGATCAACCTCATCTAAACTCTTTAGTTCGGTTTTTTTCTTTGGCGCTGAATAATAACTAATGTCTTGAAAATTAATTTTCGGATAAGGCAAATGCGCCCAATGATCAGGCTCATTCATGGTTAACCAATAACGAAAGGCCTTTAACCTAAATTCCAACATCCATTCAGGCTCATTCTTTTTTTTACTCAAAGCCTTTACAACTTCTTCGTTTAAGCCTTTGGCAAATGTATCACTGTCAATATCGGTGATAAAGCCCCACTCGTAATCTTTATTGATGTGTTGTTCTAATATGTCGTTTTGTTCGGCCATTATTTAGGATATAATCTTTTTTATTTTGTATTGGGCGCCTGCCAAATCGATTTTTGTTATTTTCTTGTTTCGATTTGGCACCGGGCCGTCACTACTCGCTCTTTTTTGTTTGCTTTTCAAGACAAACAAAAAAGGAGCTCAAACATACCGTTCCGTCCCTGGCGCGGTTCACTCTACTCTAACCTTTTCAATTTCCTGTTTCTTTTAATTTCTTTGTTATGGGCGCCGGACGGGCTGTTTCGGGCTTCGCTACCGCTTCGGCTTTTTTTACCGCTAAAGAGGCAGGCGGCAAAAAAGAGCTAAACCCTACACATCCCTGGCGCAAATTATCGTAGTGGTGGCTTCTTATTTTATTCGTGTTTTTTAAGGTCAAATTATTTTTTGTTGCACTATAAAAATTATCATTATCAAACCCAATGATTTTTATAAATCTGTGGTTAATGATAATTCGTGTAATTCATGGCAACTAAACCGAAAAACTTTCACCGCATCCACAAGTGCGCGAAGCGTTAGGATTATTAAACTCAAAACCTTTGCCGTTTAAACCACCGGTATATTCAAGTTCGGTGCCCACCAAATACAAAAAGCTTTTACGGTCAACCACAATCTTTATGCCCTTGTCTTCAAACATCTGGTCCCCATCCTTTTTTTGATTATCAAATTCTAATTTGTATGATAATCCCGAGCAGCCACCACCTTCAACGCCAACACGAATAAAAGTGTCGGTAGGCCGGTTTTCTGCCTTAATCAATTCAATGGCGTGATTTTTTGCATTTTCAGTTACTGTAATCATAACTCTTTGTTTTTAAGCATTTTATAATTTAATATTAATTAGACTGAATCTAATTAACGGTCAAAAATACCATAAATATGGTATATGCGCAAATTTTACGATTGTTTTTTAGCGCTATTTAGCTTCATTTCGTAAAGCCTGCATTTTAAAAGGCAAGGACTATCGAAAAATAAATTATTTTTACCATTCATCCTAACATCCGCATGGCGAAATTGTTTACGCTTATAAAATTTTATCTCTATAAACAGCCCTATCTATTGCTGATTTTGTTGGCAGGTGCTTTTCTTCGGTTTTATCACATTAATTTTCAAAGCTTGTGGGATGATGAATTGGCCACATTAATTGAAACTGATCCTACCTTAAAGTTTAAGGCTGCCATTCAAACCTATATGGAATTCGACAACATGCCGCCGCTATACTTGCTGCTGCTGCGTTATACTTTTATTGTTTTTGGTCATACCGCTTTGGTGCTGCGCAGTTTTTCGGCTTTACTCGGCATTGCCTCTATTGGCGCCATGTATCTTTTAGCGAAAAGTATATACAATAAACGAAGTGCATACATTGCCGCTACATTTTTGGCCTTTAATTATTTCCAAATTTTTTATGCCCAAGAAGGCCGCCCTTATACCTTCTTCACATTGTTCACCATTTTGTCGTTTTACCGTTTGGTGCTTTACTTTCAAAACAACAGTTTAAAAAACGCCTTGTATTATGCTCTCTTCACGCTTCTAATGTTGTACGGACAGTATGTTGCCTTGTTTGCGATGGCTGCGCAAGGTCTTATTATTTTGGTGTTTTTAATTTTCTTTCAAAAAGAAAAAAAAGGAACATTCTTTTGGCACTTTTTGCTGGCTTATATCATTGTGCTGATTGGTTATCTTCCGGCCTTACCCCAATTAATTAAAAACGCCGGCATTCAATCTTCGTGGATACCATTTCCACCACCAGATGTGTTTAGCGGCTTCTTCAAAGAGTTTTTCGGTAATTCAGAATTAATTCTTCCTTTGGTTTACTTGGCCATTATTTTATTTTTCACCCAACTACTTCGTTCATCCGAAAAAAACGAACAAGCGCAAATTTCTGAAACAAATTCATGGCAAAAATTGCCCTTTACCTTTTTAATTTTGGCTTTATGGATTTCAGTGTATTTATTAATTCCACTTATTCGCACCTATACCAGCATTCCCATTTTGGTGCCGCGTTATTTTAATCCCATCATCCCTGCAATCTGTTTAATGGCAGGCATTGGCATTGCAGAAATAAAAAGCAAAATCATACAAATTACATTTATGGTTTTGTTGGTGGCTTTTACCATTACCGATTTATTTGTGATTAAGCGTTATTACAACACACCCGGAAAACCGCAGTACCGCGACAATGCAGCCTTTGTGTTACAAAGCCTAAAAGCCGATGAACCTTTGGTAACGATCTTTTGGTGGCATTACCAATATTTCTTTAGGCCTAGTAAAGCCGATAAACAAATTCAATATGGCACCTTGGATACATACTGCAGCAAATTGCAAAACGACAACCAATTACCGAGTGCATTTTGGTATTTGGGCACGCACGATAAAAATCTTGCGCTTTCTCCGGTAAATACTTTGTTTTTAAAAGACAACTATAATATTGAGCAAAGAGCAGATTTTCATGAAGTGAATGCCACACATTTTGTGCGAAAAAACGAAAAACAAATTATTTTGAATTTAAACAAGTTTGAGCCAACTAAAGAAAACGAAAACCGACAATTATTGATGAATGGCTCGGCTTCAATTCGCTACGAAAAACTGTTGTTAGAAAAAGGCACTTATCAATTCTGCATCTGCGCAAAAAGCACACCTGATGAGCCTTTAAACGGTATTCAAGCCCATCTGTCTTTAAAAATAAATAATCAATTAATTGGCGGTTTTTTTGTAAAAGAAAGCCGGTTTTTCTCGAAGCAATGTTTAAGCTTCGTTCAAAAAGAAAGCGGCCTTGTGCAAGTTGAATTATTATTCGACAACGATTGGCTTTATAAAAATATTGATAGAAATGTGATTTTTTCGTCGCTTTATTTTGAAAAAAAATAAAAGACTTAAAACTCACTCTTCACATGAAACTGAATGTCAGGAAATTTTTCCTGCGCCATTTGCAGCAACCAAGCACTTTCAGCTAAAAACACCGGACGGTTTTCTTTATCCAATGCAATGTGTGCGGCTCGATCCAACATAAAAGCGTCCAATTTCTTTTTATCGTTGCAACTAATCCACAAGGCCTTGTATAAATTAATCTGGTCGAAACTGGCGCTGGCATTGTATTCTGATTTTAAACGGTGCTGAATTACCTCAAACTGTAAGGCCCCAACAGTGCCAATCACTTTTCTGCCATCCACTTTTTTGGTGAATAATTGCGCAACACCTTCGTCGGTTAATTGCTCCAGGCCTTTTTGCAATTGTTTGGTTTTCATCGGATCCATGTTGCTTACGTACCTGAATAATTCAGGTGAAAAACTAGGAATGCCTTTAAAGGTAAACGAAGCCCCTTCGGTGAGTGAATCCCCAATTTTAAAATTGCCGGCATCGTACAAACCAATTACATCGCCGGGGTACGCTTCATCAATTACCGATTTTTGTTGGGCCATAAAGGCCGTTGGATTACTAAAACGCAGTTGTTTTTTTTCGCGCACATTAAAATAATATTTATTGCGTTCAAACACACCCGAACAAATTCGCAAAAATGCAATGCGGTCGCGGTGCTTAGGGTCGAGGTTGGCGTGAATTTTAAAAATAAAACCGCTGAATTTGGCATCTTCCGGACTCACAATACCTGCATCGGTTTCGCGGGCCTTTGGCGACGGGGCAATGTCAACAAAACAATCCAACAATTCATGAATACCAAAATTGTTCACGGCGCTGCCAAAAAACACAGGACTTATTTGTCCGTCCAAATATTTTTGCACGTCGAGTTGATCGTACACCCCATCAATTAAATCTACGTCAGCGCGCAATTGCTCTGCAAAATCAACACCCAATCGTTTATCCACTTCTTTATCTTGAATATCGGTGATAGTAAGTGTTTCTTCAACAGTTGTTTTACTATCGCCTTGAAATAAATTAAGTGAGCTTTGTGTTAGATTGTAAACCCCTTTAAATGATTTACCAATGCCGATGGGCCAAGTAAGCGGACGCACTTTTATTTTCAGTTCTTTTTCAATTTCATCCAATAAATCAAAAGGATTTTGTCCTTCACGGTCCAATTTATTAATAAACACAATTACAGGTGTATTGCGCATGCGGCACACTTCGAGTAATTTGCGGGTTTGGGGCTCTACCCCTTTTACACAATCAATCACCATAATTACACTGTCAACAGCGCTCAGGGTGCGGTAAGTATCTTCGGCAAAATCTTCGTGGCCGGGGGTATCGAGAATGTTAACCTTGTAGTTTTTATAATCAAAAGCCATCACCGAAGTAGATACCGAAATACCGCGTTGTTTTTCAATTTCCATAAAATCGGAAGTGGTGGCTTTTTTAATTTTATTTGATTTAACGGCACCCGCGGTTTGTATGGCGCCCCCAAACAACAAAAGTTTTTCGGTTAAGGTTGTTTTACCGGCATCGGGATGCGCAATAATGGCAAAGGTTCGGCGGCGTTTAATTTCTTCGGTGACTGTCATTTTTAGCTTTAATCGGCGGCAAAGATAAGTAAATATAAATTGTTTATATGTTGCGTTTTACCGCATTATTCCTGAATTGTGCAGGACTAACAGATTGTGTATTAACTTCATTGAATAGGGCTTTGAATTCTAAAATAAACTTATAAATTTGCTTCTTTTAAGGCTAAATTCATGACAAAATACATTGTTACCTTTCTATTTTTATGTTTGATTGGTACTTCTTATTCACAAACACCTGCGCCAACTTACAAAGATTATTTTGAAGAAGGTTCATTTTTGATATTGGAAAACAATTTTCAAAAAGCCAGAGAGAATTTCAAAAAAGCCTATGAATTAGATTCCACCAATGCCAATATTCAGTACATTTTAGGTTTTTGTTATTTACAAACCGATATACACAAGGCCATGGCTGAGCGTTATTTAGCCAAATCGATTTCAGATGTGACCAAAAATTATAAGATTGATGATTACAAAGAAAAACATGCTGCACCTATCGCCTACTACTACTATGGGCAAGCTTTGCACATCAATTACAAATTTGACCAAGCCATCGAAAATTTTAATTTGTTCCGAACTTATGTTTCGGCAAAGGACAAAGATTATTTGGCCATGGTTGACAAGGAAATTGCCACTGCCGAATTGGCCAAGTACATGGTGGCGCACCCAATTAATGTTCAATTAACCAATTTGGGCGATAGCATCAATACTGAGTACCCCGAATACAGCCCGGTATTAAGTGCCGACGAAAGGCAATTGATTTATACCACGCGCCGCCCCAGCAGCACAGGCGAAATGCGTGATGAGGATGGTCGCTTTTTTGAGGATATTGTGATTTCTTACAAAAACGATAAAGGCAAGTGGAGTAAACCGGTGTCGATTAGCCCTAATGTAAACAGTTACGGCCACGAGGCTTCCATTAATTTAACACCCGACGGTCAAACTTTAATTG
>JBAXXZ010000084.1:0-7941 GCA_037127575.1 Bacteroidota bacterium
GTAAATGGCACCCCGGTGCCTTCAAGGTTTTTCACGAGCATTATTGAAGCAGAAAATTGGTTAAATGCTTTTCGTACAAAAGAAAACAATACCGAATCGAATACTGTTGAACAAGAGTTAATATGATTTTGGACTTTCTTAAAATAAATTTAGAAAATCAAAATTGTAAATGATCAAACCTAGCTCCAATTCCTTTAATTACTTGAAAATTCAATCGTGTTTTTTCATGCTTACAAAATGTATGTAGTTTCATTTTGACTAAAAGCATAAACCATGACCATTAGACTTTACAAAGCGGATGACCATCAAGCTTGCCTAGGTATTTTCGATAGTAATACGCCTCCTTTTTTTGATTTCGCTGAACGTAATTTTCTTGAAAACTGGTTGAATAAAAAAGACCAAAATGAAATGTGTTATCCAAATAACAAAGTAGAATCTTTTTTTGTGGTTGAATTTAAAGAGAAGGTGATTGCGTGCGGAGGGTATTATATTCCAACACATCAGCAGTGCGCGAACATGGTTTGGGGTATGGTGCATAAAGACTCGCATCGTAAGGGTTTAGGTCAAGCGTTGCTCTTGTTCCGTATTAATGAAATTACAAGTCAACATCCCAATCATAACATTACATTGGACACGAGTCAGCACACATTTCGTTTCTTTGAGCAACTTGGATTTAAAACTGTTAAACGTATTGAAAACGCTTACGGTGAAGGATTACACAGGTACGATATGATTTTGGAAAACAATTAATTCGTACTGAAAAAGAACAAATTAACGGTAACATTTTCTTAAAAATTGTCTGAGCGCCTTGTTGCTTTGACGGGGCGACTCTAAAAAGCCAAAATGTCCGTCGTGTTCTAAGTACAAAATACTTTTGTCGCGCATCATTTCTGCTTGCGTTAGTAGTTGTTGATAGGGCAATACATTGTCTAATTCCCCAATTACTAGCATTATCGGATATTGCAACCAACCCAGCAATAAATCTCTGGCCGGCCGATCTCGCATGCCATGCAGGGCAGCGATAATTCCGCGTTGATTGGTTAGTTTCGCTATTTGGTAAGCGAATGCAATTTCATCCTTTAAGTATTTCAAATTTTTAGTGGCAAATAAATTCTGAATGGTTGTTTTGGTATATACCGCTTTGTTGGCTTTTACCAATTGAATGGCCCTTAATCGGTCGCTTTTTTTTTCGAGTGTATCGGCATAGGCATTACTGTGAAATAAACAAATACCTTTTAAATTATCCGGAAATAAATCGGCAAAGGCTAGGGCCACATATCCGCCCATGCTATGACCAATAAGAACATATTTTTTAAGTCGCAAGGAATCTAATACAGCTTTTACACATTTGGCCATCAGTTCCATGCTATGGGCATATCCAAAATTAGGAGTAGCCCCATGTCCGGGTAAATCAACGGCAATAACCCTATACGATTTTGATAAATTAAGAATGGTTTTCTCCCAAATTTGATGTGCGCCTAAAAAGCCGTGTAATAGCACCACAACGCGACCTTTACCAGTATCGGAAAAGCTTACGTTATCGTTTTTAAACAAGGTTTTTTTAAGCATTTATTTTATCTAAAAGGCTCTACATAGTTAGCGGAAAATTGCCTAAAAAACAATTTTTGCATGGCTGTTTTTGGACTTAGCACGAGTATTTTTTTCTTTCCTAAAAGGTTGAGGCTTCGATATTATAGATTGTTTAGAGTGTTTAAACAAGCCCAAAAATGCACAAATAAATACCGATACCCTTTTTAAGGTATTTAATTATTCAGTCAAAAAACTTAGCTTTAGTGTGTGAAACACATGACCACTTTAAACGAATTAAAACCGGGTGAAAAGGCGATTATTCGTTCATTTAGCAATGAAGCCTTGTCGTCCAAATTAATCGACATGGGTTGTTTGCCCGGAGAATTGGTGAGTATTTCACGATTGGCGCCTTTGGGCTGTCCTTATATGATTCATGTATCAGGCTATGAGTTAAGTCTTCGTAAAGCTGAAGCGATGACCGTGGTTGTAGAGACCTTAAGTTAAAACTTGTCTGATTTATCCTTAAATACACATTTAAAAATTGCGCTGGTTGGAAATCCCAATGCCGGGAAGTCGACCTTGTTTAATGCATTAACGGGCTTGAATCAAAAAACCGGTAATTACAGCGGGGTAACGGTTGATCGATATGAAGGAAAATCTGCCTTTAATAGTGGGCTTCATCATTTTGAATTTTCAATATTAGACTTACCTGGCCTTTACAGTTTATATCCTAAATCAAACGATGAAGTTATAGCCTGCCAAACTTTATTGGACGAGAGGGAGAAGATTGATGTGGTGGTAATTGTGGTAGATGCCACCAATTTAAAACGCCATTTGATGTTGGCTACACAACTGATTGACCTCAAAATTAAAACAGTGTTGGCCCTGAACATGATTGATGAAGCCAATAAACAAAACATCATTATTGATGTGGCGGGCTTGTCGGATACCTTGGGCGTGCCGATTGCGGCAGTTGATTCGCGACATTCGAGTGGGGTAGATCAACTCAAAGAATTAATTACAGAAGCCAAAATAAGTGATGCATTGTTTTATGATCTTCAATCCGAAGTTATTAAAGACAAGGGCTCATACAAGGCCTATATTCAGTCGTCTTTGCAGCAAACTAGTGCACAGGCGTTTGAAAATACCGATAAAATTTACCGCTTTAACATCATCAATTATTTGTTGGCAAAGTATGTGAAGAGTCCTGCCCAACTTTCGCAAAAAGAGATGAGCTCAAAAATTGATGCATTTGCCACGCACAAAATATTTGGATACGTTTTATTGTTATTTATTTTGTTCCTCGTTTTTCAATTCATTTTTTTCATCAGCGAATCGCCCATGAATTGGATTGAGCAGTTCTTTTTGCAAGCGGGTAATTATGTGCATGCGGCAATGCCGGCTGGGCAATTGAATGATTTAATTGTAAACGGTTTAATTGCAGGTATTGGTGGGGTGGTAATGTTTGTGCCGCAAATTGCTTTTTTATTTATGTTCATTGGCTTTTTAGAAGATTCAGGGTACATGGCCCGCGCCAGTTTTATCATGGATCGAATTATGCGGCCTTTTGGATTAAATGGCAGTTCGGTTATTCCGCTCATTAGCGCTACCGCTTGCGCAGTGCCTTCCATCATGGCCACGCGATCAATAAAAAATGTAAAAGAGCGGCTCATTACAATTTTTATTTTGCCATTAATTTCATGTTCTGCCCGCCTGCCGGTTTACACGCTTCTGATTTCTGTATTGTATCCCAACAATACTTTTTTAGGCATATTTAATAGCAAGGGCCTGGTGCTCTTGGCCTTTTATTTAATTGGTTTTGTGATTTCATTGTTAACGGCTTTTGTTTTGAAAAAATTGGTCAAAACCAATGAACATTCTTTTTTTATCATGGAATTGCCCGTTTATAGAAAGCCGCAACTTAAAACCATTGGCATTTTGGTATACAACAAGGTAAAGGTATTTATTAGCGAGGCAGGAAAAATTATTTTAGCGATTTCCATTGTATTGTGGTTTTTGAGTTCACACGGTTATAGCAAAGAATACAAGGAATTGGATCAACAAGTAGCCGCAGTTCAAAGCAGTGATGTGGTAACAAACAAAGAACACATAATTAAACACCTCGAATCATTAAAGCTTGAACATTCATATATTGGTAAATTGGGCCATTTTATTGAACCAGCCATTGCGCCTTTGGGTTTTGATTGGAAAATTGGTATTGCTTTAATTACCTCTTTTGCCGCGCGAGAAGTGTTTGTTGGCACCATGGCTACTATTTATCAAAGTAGCGATGCGGATAAGGAGGAAGGCATCAAAGAAAAATTACGCAATGAGCTGGATGTTTATGGAAATAAAAAATATAACACTGCGGTGTGCTGGTCTTTACTTTTGTTTTACGCCTTTGCTTTACAATGCATGAGTACGATTGCTGTTGTGAAACGCGAAACAAATGGCTGGAAGTGGGTGTTTGCCCAATTATTGTTTTTGTCTGTTTTGGCCTATGGTTCAGCCTTTCTGGCACAGCAGGTACTTTCTTAGTTTGATTTTCAATTATTTTTTTCATTTTTACATTAAAATAGCCTTATGATTGTAGAATTTCCAAAATGGAGCGCCGCTTTATTACTCATCTCGAATGTATGTTGGTCCCAAGCAAGTATGTCTATTTCGCCCTTGCCAATCGATACGCCAAAAACTGAGCCTGTTAAAAGAGAGATTTATAGAGGAAGTAATGAAAGAAGCAGTGATTTAATTCATACCAAGTTGGAAGTATCATTCGACTGGAACATTTGTCGTTTAAACGGCAAAGCTACTTTGGAATTGAAGCCTTATTTTTATCCCACTAAAATGTTGTATTTAAACGCCAGAGGGATGGAAATTAAAAGCCTTGAAGTATTTGATCTAGCTGTTGCCGGCAGTGCAAAACCGTTGATGGGTAAAAAAATAATGAATGCGAAATACAGCTATGAACACGATTCATTAAAAATAAATTTGGGCAAAGAATTTTATAGCGTTTCACATTATTTTGTCATTATACAATATGTGGCAAAACCAAATGAATTAAAAAATGAAGGAGGCAGCGCTGCCATTAGTGATGATAAAGGTTTGTATTTTATTAATCCCAAAGGTGAAAATCCTTTAAAAATGCCGCAAATATGGACCCAAGGCGAAACACAATCCAATTCGGTTTGGTTTCCTACCATTGATAGTCCGAACGAAAAAATGACCCAAGAAATTTACATGACAGTGGATGACAAATACACCACCTTATCAAATGGTGTATTGGTTTCTTCAACCAAATTGCCAGGAGCAAAGCGTGTAGATTATTGGAAACTCGATCAGGCCCACGCACCTTATTTAACCATGATGGCGGTTGGTGAATTTAAAAAGGTTGTTGATTTGCCTTGGAAGGGCAAGGAAATAAGTTATTATGTTGAGAAGGAATACGAAGCACATGCCAAAGCCATTTTTGGGGATACCAGAGAAATGATTGATTTCTTTTCTAATAAACTTGGCGTGGCTTATGCTTGGCCCAAATACGCACAGATTGTGGCGCGAGATTATGTAAGCGGTGCCATGGAAAATACAAGTGCCACCTTGCACGGCGATTTTATGGTGTATCAAACCACCAGGGAAACAATGGACGAGAAAAAAGGAAACGATGTGATTGCACATGAACTTTTTCACCAATGGTTTGGCGATTTGGTAACTTGTGAAAGCTGGAGTAATTTATCATTAAATGAAAGTTTTGCTACTTATGGTGAGTATTTATGGGAAGAATATAAAAATGGCCGAGATGCGGCGGATTACCACAGTTACCAAAGCCGACAAGGCTACATCAATTCAAAAAAGGAAGCCAATTTAATTCGCTTTAATTACCATGATAAAGAGGATGTGTTTGACGGTATTAGTTACAATAAAGGCGGACAGATTCTTCACATGCTGCGAAAAGCAGTTGGCGATGCGGCTTTTTTCGCTTCTCTGAAAAATTACCTCGAAACAAATAAATATAAAAGTGCTGAGGTGCATCATTTGCGTTTGGCTTTTGAAGAAACCACCGGTAAAGATTTGAATTGGTTTTTTAACCAATGGTACTTAGAGAAAGGTCGTCCTGATATAGCAGTATCAAGCAAATACAATGCAAGTAATAAAACTGTTGAATTAACTGTTGAACAAAAACAAGATCTAAAATCTACACCATTGTTTTTATTGCCTTTGGACATTGACATTTATACTGACGGAAAAGTTGAACGCAAACACATTGTGGTTGATGCCCAAAAAAATGATTTCAGTTTTAAAACCAATGGCCCGCCGCAACTCATAAATTTTGATGCGGAAAGACAATTGTTATGTGATTTATCTTACACCAAAACAAAAGAAGAATATATTTTTCAATACAATCACGCACCCTTGTTTGGCGACCGATGGGAAGCATTACACCGATTAGAATCTGAATTGGCGAATCAAATGGTATTTGACTTATTTGTGCAAGCCGCCAAAAAGGATGCTTATTATATTATTCGTAATTATGCCATTACACAATTGGAAAAGGCTTCCGATAATTTTTTGCCGGAAGTGAAAAAAACCTTACTTGAAATTTATCAAACCGATTTAAAAACATTAACACGCGCCAAAGCATTATCGGGTTTAAATGCCAAGTTTGAAAAAGACCAAGATGTACAAAGTTTAAATGAAAAAGCCTTGAATGAGCTTTCATTTGCCATTGTTGGCGAGGCATTGGAAGCCATTGCCAAAACAAACACATTGGTGGCCATGCAAAAAGCGAAACAGCTTGAATTGGAGGCGGGAAAGGACATCATCTATCCGATTGCGAATTTGTATGCCGCAAATGGTTCTGATGGGCAAATGGCTTTTTTCCATCAAAGCCTAAATAAATTAAGCGGTTTCGAGATGTTGTCGTTTATGATGGATTACGCAAAATTGGCCAAGCGTTGTGTGGATGTAAAGCCTGTTTTAACTTTTGCAGGCGACATTGAAAACATTGGCAAAGGGGCTAGTAAATACATGAAATTTGCCGCACAAAAAGTGATGAAAGATTTGATTTCATTTTGGGAAGGCAAAGAATCGACTTTGAGAGCAAAAATTGAAGCTGAAAAAAAGGAAGGTAAAAGTGCCGGTGTTTTAGAGAATGATCTTCAGTCCATAGTTAAAGCAAAAGCAACATTCACAAGCATTGGTAACGCATTAAAATAATGGGAGACTTGAAAATAATTACGCCAAGTGGCAAAAGAGTATTGTTTATTTTTGCACTCCTGTTTTCTCTTACGTCTTGCAGCGATGAGCAATTGTTTTTGGATGATTTGAGGCAAATTGCGAAGGATGTCAATAATAAATGTCCGCGCATGGTTGATTCTGAAACCCGGCTGGATGGTATTGAAATCAAAGAACCGAACACTTTGGTTTACCGATATACTTTGGTAAACGCCAATTTATTGCCATCCGATACGCATCAATTTTATTTATCAATGTGGCCAGGACTGATTAGTTTTATCAAATTGAGCAAAGAAATGGAAAAATTGCGTGAAAATGCTACCGCCATCCACTATGAATACAGAGATAAATCGAACAAAGTTTTTTATACATTTAAAATAGAAGCCAAAGATTACAAAAAACCCTAAAACAAAACCCATGAATAAAACTGAATTGGAGCGCATTTTGTTTCTTGATATTGAGACGGTGCCGCTGGTTTATCAATATGACCATTTAGATGACGCAAGTAAAGAATTATGGAATCGCAAGTGGCAGTATAACAAAGAAATAGATCCTGCTGTGCAATATCAAAAATCGGGTATTTACGCCGAGTTTGCCAAGGTGATTTGTATTGGATTGGGATATTACCACGAGGATAAATTTCGTGTAAAAACCATTGCTTCATCTGATGAAACAGAGATTTTAAAAGCATTTTCAAACTTGATGCAGATACATTTTAATTCAAGCGAGCACTTGTTGTGTGCCCACAATGGCAAGGAATTTGATTTTCCGTTTTTGTGTCGACGGTTTTTAATTCACAATTTGCAATTACCAAAATTATTACAAATACAAGGTAAAAAGCCTTGGGAGGTAAAGCATATCGATACAATGGATTTATGGAAATTTGGAGACATCAAAAATTTCAGTTCATTAAATTTGTTGGCCCATGTGTTTGGTATTCCTTCACCAAAAGACGATATGGATGGCAGCATGGTAGCCAAAACATTTTATGAAGACAAAGATCTTCCCAAAATAGAAAAATATTGCATGAAGGATGTGATTACATTAACACGGGTGTTTAATCGTTTTATCGGGAAAGGCAATTTAAGTGATGAAGATATTATTTTTGTGTAAATTCAAATTCTAAATGGGTCATCAAAGCATAGCAATAATAGGAAGCGGCAGTTGGGCAACCGCTTTGGC